>DXAT01000025.1 GCA_019116965.1 Candidatus Coprenecus pullistercoris | reverse complement strand
CACAAGGACCAGTACAAGCTGGCGCTGAACATAGAGCAGACACTGTGGGACGGTGGTTACACTAAGTCCCGGAAAGAGGCGGCCCTGGCGGAGAAAGAGGTATCCTCAAAGTCCGTGGAAGTCGAGCTGTACGCACTGGCGGACAAGGTCAACCAGCTGTATTTCGGCATCCTCGTCCTCGATGAACAGCTCCGTCTCAACGACTTGGCGGCAGGCATACTGGAGGATAACCGCAAAATCATCCGGTCCTATATTGACAACGGTCTGGCCGGACCCTCCGCCCTGGCCAAGGTAGAGGCAGAGCTCATCGCCAACTCACAGCAGAGGACCTGGATCTACTGCTCCAGGAAAGCTTATATACAGGTGCTGTCAGTCATGACCGGCAGGGAACTTTCGGAAGAGGATACTTTTGTCAGGCCGGAGCCGGTACTGTACAGCGACAGTCCGCAGAGTAATAGACCGGAGCTGCAGCTTTACGACGCGATGGCTCTCTCCATAGAAGCCGACAGGACAGCGGTGAAATCAATGCTCATGCCTAGGTTCAGCCTGTTCGCTCAAGGTTTGTACGGCTATCCGGGTCTGAACATGTTCGAGGATATGATGGAATACCGGTGGAGGCCGAACTTCTATGTAGGAGTGCGCTTCCAGTGGAATATTTCCGCATTCTACACAAAGAGGAACACAGAACGCAGGCTCGATGCATCCGTACGCCAGGTCGAGCTGCAGAGAGAGACATTCCTGTACGGCAACCGGCTTGAGCAGGTCCGCCTGAATGCGGACATTGAGCAGATGAGAAAGATTCTCGAGGACGACGACAGGCTTATCAACATCCGGACATCCATCCGGGAGGCCTCTGAGTCCCAGCTGCGGAACGGCACGCTCCTGATCAGCGACCTGCTGAGGGACATCAATGACGAGCACAGGGCCAGAATCGACAAGTCCATACACGAACTGGAATATTTGAAAAAAATATACGAAATGAAATATACGTTGAACTACTAAAACGGCACGGCAAGGAGAAATTTTATAATGACGGCAATATGCGCTCCCTGCTCCCTGATACTCCTGAATTCCTGCGGACCTTCCGGAATGAGTTCCGATGCCGCCGGCACTTTCGAGGCCGACGAGATAACCGTCTCGTCAGAAGCGACGGGCAAAATAGAATGGCTGGACCTGACCGAGGGGCAGCAGCTTCAGGCCGGGCAGGCAGTGGGCCAGATAGATACAGTGCAGCTTTTCCTGCAGAAGCAGCAGCTCGAGGAAAGCATCGTGTCTCTGGAAGGCAGTATGCCCGACATAGACAGACAGACTTCCGCAATGAGGAGCCGGCTGAAACAGCAGCTCAGGGAGAAGGACCGGATAGAGCGGCTGCTCGAGGACGATGCCGCCACGCAGAAAGACCTGGAAGACATTGTCTCCGCGATAGAAGTCCTTGAGGGGCAGATAGAAGCGCAGGAGTCGGGCCTCGGCAATACCATTGCATCCCTCGAAGGTCAGATCTCCTCCGCCCGCAACCGGATACTGCAGATCGAGGACCAGCTGGCCAAATGCAGGATTGCATCCCCTGTGGACGGGACGGTGCTGGCCCGGTATGCCCATGCCGGAGAGCTCGCAGTCAGCGGCAAGCCCCTGTTCAGGGTGGCTGATACCCGTACAATGACCCTCAGGGCGTATTTCTGCCTCTGGCAGCTGAAGGATGTCCGGATAGGCCAGAGGGTCAAGGTAATCGCTGACTTCGGAGGGGACAATACGAGGGAGTACGAGGGGACGGTGAGCTGGATTTCGGACAAAAGCGAGTTCTCTCCGAAAAGCATCCAGACCAAGGACGAGCGGGAGAATCTGGTGTATGCGGTAAAAATATCGGTCAGGAATGACGGATATCTGAAAATAGGTATGTACGGAGAGGTAATACTGTAGTTTATGGCAGAGGTGTCAGTAAGGAATGTCCGTCTGAGTTACGGGAAAATCCAGGCCCTGAAGGATGTAAGCCTCGAGGTGGAGGAAGGCTCGCTCTTCGGAATCATAGGCCCCGACGGAGCCGGGAAGACCTCGCTGTTCCGCATAATGACGACATTGATTGTACCGGATTCCGGCTCGGCTCAAGTGTGCGGATACGATACGGTCAAGGACATGATGGAGATACGCAGGCTGGTCGGATATATGCCCGGGCATTTCTCGCTGTACCAGGATCTGACGGTGGAGGAGAATCTTTCCCTGTTCTCCTCGGTTTTCAATACCACTGTTCAGGAGAATTACAGCCTGGTCGAGGACATATACCGGCAGATAGAGCCGTTCAGGAAAAGACGTGCGGGGAAACTCTCAGGAGGAATGAAGCAGAAACTTGCCCTGTGCTGCGCCATGATACACAGGCCCCGCGTGCTTTTTCTCGATGAACCTACGACGGGCGTGGACCCCGTCAGCCGCAAGGAGTTCTGGCAGATGCTCTCACGGCTCAAGGCCCAGGGCATGACGATAATAGTGAGCACTCCGTATATGGATGAGGCATCCCTCTGCGACACCGTGTCCCTCATGAAGGACGGCCGCTTCTTCAGGACAGACTCGCCCGGGGCAATAACGGAGAAATTCGGCAAGCACCTGTATGAAATAAAGGCGGGCGGCAGCACCGTGAAGGCCCTTGACGGCCTTGCGGCAATCGACGGAGTGCAGGCCTGCTACCCCTTCGGTGACAGGCTGCACATAGTCTCGCCGTCCCTGAGTCTTGCCGAGCTGTCGGAGAGAGCGGCCTCTGCCGGATACGACATTTCCACCTTAGCCGAATGCACGCCTACCGTAGAAGACTGTTTTATGGATTTTGACAACAATGATTATGAGTGAGATGGCCATACATGCCGAGTCGCTGACAAAGCGGTTCGGAAACTTCACTGCCGTAGACAATATCTCGTTTTCGGTGGAGAAAGGAGAGATTTTCGGATTTCTCGGAGCCAATGGTGCGGGCAAGACTACGGCCATGAGGATGCTCTGTGGGCTCAGCCGCCCTACATCCGGGAAAGCGGTTGTGGCCGGAATTGATGTCGTGAAGGATCCCGAGAGAATAAAAAAGCGTATAGGATACATGAGTCAGGGATTCTCCCTTTACGATGACCTTACCGTTTCCGAAAACATGACCCTCTTTGCCGGCATATACGGGATGAGGGAGAAGGATATTGCGGCCAAAAGAGCTGCGGTGCTGACAATGTTAGGGCTGTATGACGAGCGGGATATGCTTGTAGGCTCCCTGCCGCTGGGCTGGAAACAGAAACTGGCCTTCTCCGTATCCATCTTCCACGAACCGGCGATAGTCTTTCTGGATGAGCCGACGGGAGGAGTCGACCCTGTTACCAGAAGACAGTTCTGGAGGCAGATTTACGAGGCCTCGGAGCGCGGCATAACCGTGTTTGTGACCACCCATTATATGGATGAGGCCGAATATTGCCACAGAGTCTCGATAATGGTCGACGGACGCATTGCGGCGATGGGCACCCCTTCGGAACTAAAGGCCTCCCTCGGTACTGGGACGATGAACGATGTATTTTATATACTGGCAAGAAATGCGGAACGTATAGGATAGACACCATGAGACAGCTTAAGGCATTTGTTAAAAAGGAATTTCTACATGTCTTCAGGGATACCCGGACCATGCTGATACTGTTCGGGATGCCTGTGGTTCAGATCATTCTGTTCGGCTTCGCCATCTCGACGGAGGTGCGCAACATCGACCTTGCCGTGGTGGTGCCCCAGTCAAGTGAGGTTACGCGCCGGCTGACGGAAAAATTCGATGCCAGCGAATACTTTACGGTGCGGAAGATACTCCGCAGCACGGACGGTATCGAGAGGTATTTCCGGGACGGCAGCATCAGCATGGCCATAGCCTTCACTCCGGGTTTCGCCGATGAGGTGCTGTCGCCCGAAGGAGCCGGCATACAGTTGATAACGGACGGTTCCAACACCAATACCGCCAGAACGGCAGCCGGCTACGCCACGGCCGTCATAATGGACGCATTGTCCGAAGGGACAGCAGCGGAGGCTGCCGGAATACAGACTGATGTCCGGATGCTGTTCAATCCGCAGATGCGCAGTTCCTACAATTTTGTTCCGGGCGTCATGGGCCTGATTATCATCCTCATCTGCGCAATGATGACCTCCATCGCCATAGTCAGGGAGAAGGAGACAGGCACGATGGAGGTGCTGCTGGTCTCCCCGATGAAGCCGCAGATAATCATTCTGTCCAAGATGATGCCCTACATGGCCCTGTCCATAGTGAATTACCTGACGATTCTGCTGCTGTCCGTGACATTGCTGGACATCCCTCTTTCCGGGAACTTCTGGAGCCTGACCCTGCTGTCGCTGATTTACATCGTCGTTTCCCTCGCCCTCGGCCTGATGATTTCCACCCGGACCAGGACTCAGCTCGCCGCCATGCTCGGCTCGGGGATGGTGCTGATGATACCGGTGGTGTTCCTTTCGGGGCTTCTGTTCCCGGTGGAAAGCATGCCGGGATTCTTCCGGGTGCTGTCCGGGGCTGTCCCGGCCCGCTGGTACATCGAGGGAGTGAAGAAACTCATGATCGAAGGACTGCCCGCCGGCATGGTCGCCAAGGAGTTTGCAATACTCTCGGGCATGGCCGTATTCCTGCTGGCCGTCAGCATTAAAAACTTTAAACTCAGACTGCGATGATACTCGGATACCTGATAAGAAAAGAATTCAAGCAGTTCTTCCGCAATCCCTTCCTGCCGAAGCTGGTGATCGCCTTCCCTGTCGTGATCATGCTCGTCATTCCATGGATTGTCAACATGGACATAAAGAATATCAGACTGACAGTGGTGGATAAGGACGGAAGCAGCACCTCGGGAAAGCTGATAAGGACTCTCGGGGCCTCTGAATACTTCATCCTTGAGAATGTCACCGGAAGCTATCCGGAGGCACTCCGACAACTGGAAAAGGGGCGGACCGATGCAGTGGTGGAGATCCCGGGATACTTCGAGCAGGGACTTGTGACCGAAGGCCGTGCCCAGGTGCAGATATCCCTGAATGCTGTCAACCAGATCAAGGGTGTCCTTGGGTCCAACTACCTCAACGCCGTATGCGCGGACTTCTTCTCGGAGAACTTCACCCCCGTTGCCGTCGGCACCGGTTCAGTGCCCCGGGTCAGCATCAGCGTACAGAATAAGTTCAACCCGTACATGGACTACAAGAACTTCATGATTCCGGCTTACATGGTCATCGTCATAATTCTCCTCGGAGGCTTTCTTCCGGCCCTGAATATCGTAGGAGAGAAGGAGAAGGGGACTATTGAGCAGATAAACATCACACCTGTCCGCAAGACGACATTTATCTTCGCCAAGCTGATTCCATACTGGATTATGGGGCTCATAGTGCTGTCCATCTGCATGCTGCTGGCCTGGGCCGTGTACGGGCTGTCACCGCACAGAGGCATCTGGACCGTCTACCTGTTCTCCCTCCTTTTCATCTTCGCCCTTTCCGGATTCGGGCTGGTGGTTTCCAACTACTCCGACACCATGCAGCAGGCCATGTTCGTCATGTTCTTCTTCATACTGGTTTTCATGCTGATGAGCGGACTGCTCACTCCTATATCCTCCATGCCTGAATGGGCACAGGTTATCACCTGGCTGAACCCTCCGAGATACTTCATCGAGATGATGAGAGGCGTCTATCTGCAGGGATGCTCATTGGCAGACCTCAGTCATCAGGTTTTTGCATTGCTGGGCTTTGACATTTTCTTCGGTACTTGGGCCGTCATGAGCTACAGGAAGACATATTAAAGGTTGCCCGACTTCGGAGAGGCAGCCCGCCCCCTGCAAGGGCAAGTGCTTTTCGGGATGCTCAAATCTTTCTGAGCGGCTGAAAAGACATCTTGCTGTGTTCAGGTGAACACAAAAATCCGACTTAAGCCTTATGACCCATCAATATGCTGGTCAGCCATCATGTCGCCGTATTAGTATATAAACATATCAACAGACCGGCCGGACAGTTGGCAAAATGTCCCGTTTATGTTTGTCTTGGATTTGTTTGAGAATCATTATGCAGATTCGGGAGCTTTGGGTGTTTGTTTCGTCTTTCCCGTATTTCCGTCCTCCGACATTTTTTTATGCGTCTTCCGGTCGCTTCGGTATGTTTATGTTTCAGGTGCTTCAAAAGGCAGGGATTAGGGGATACAAGGTTTTTTGAAACAAATACTACCCGGAGGCGTGGAGATTTTTTCAAAAACCGCAGGCCCGGCCTTGCAACTTGTACGTTTTACCCCGTAACTTTGCTGAAAAGTAAATGTGAGGCTTTACGATATTACCTATATATAAATAAATACTGTTAGAGGCCAAAACTGCGACAACTGTCGCAGTTTAAAGATTCAAGTCTCTTCCCATTAGACTTTTGCATATAGCCGTGGTAGAAAAATGCCGCTAATGATGACAGAAAAAAGTCTTTGTTTTTAACGATTATATATTAGTTGTAATCAACTTTTTTGCGGATTTATAAAAGAATCCGTATCTTTGTAATCAAATAATACATGATGATTGTTGCGTTTGAAAAAGACTACTTGCGGGAACTGTATGAGACTGGGAAAAGCGATAAAAAACATCGCTTCCAGCCTGACATAGTAAAAAGATATAAGAGAGGTATTGATTATCTGAAACAAGCCCGTAATATTGAGGAACTGTTTTTACTGCCATCATTGCATTACGAAGTTTTGAAAGGAGACAAGATGGGTGTCTCTTCAATCCGAGTAAACGATCAGTACCGTATTGAATTTATCGTAGAGCAAGTTTCAGAACCGATTGTAGTCACCATATGCAACATCATAGAATTGTCCAACCATTATAAATGATACGAGCCATGATTGAAATTAAAGGAATAGATCCGAAGATGATAGCAAACAATATAGAACCGTTTGAGCCGACGCATCCTGGAGAGTTGCTGAGGGATGAGATAGAGTACAGACACATTTCTCAGAAACAGCTTGCTGCCGATATGGGAGTCTCATATACTGTCTTGAATGATATAGTAAATTGCAAACGTCCTGTAAATACCAAATTCGCACTTTTGTGCGAGGCTGCGTTGGGTACCCCGGCACATATTCTTATGGGATTGCAGTCCGACTACGATATGCAGACGACCAAAAATGACAAATCGTTTGCTGCACGTCTGAGAAATGTCCGTAAACTTGTGGCTGCACTTTGAGCGGACATCACGAATTTTTGTTACATTTGCATTGTCCAAATGTTTTTGTCGCAAGTTGGCGCGAAACAGTGAAATCCATCAGGAGGACTATTAGGAGGATTTAAAGAATTTGTAGTTGTAAGATATTGAGGACGAAGTGATTGACTATAAGGTTAATCTTCCGTCCGCACCGCAGAAAGCCCCGAAAACCATCGGGGCTTTTTTCATACCCTGACCTTGCAGGGTATAATGGTATAATTGCCGAAAATGGTTGGTGAAGTCTTTATAATTTGTTAAAATTCTGTAATATATAGAAATTAGATGAAATGCGTTTCATCTAATGAGTGAAAATCAAAAAATAAGGAGAGGCCAGCGCTGTCCGGGATGCGGGTCGCTGGATGTAATCAAATGGGGAGTGCGTAACGGTAAGTAGAGGAGCACATAATAAATGAAATGTTCTGAATATATGATAGTTATGATTTTGGTGCGGGACTTTCGACGATATTTGAGGGTGCGGCAGGAACATCTGTCTTCTACAAGTTATTGATTTGCTGATGATTGTGAGATTGCCCTGATCCTGTTGTTACCGTTCTGCCTGATTTATCAGGGAATATGTCATCCAGACCGTCCGAGGCGGTGCATATTTTAGCAGGTGATTCGGTATCTGTAATTCGGTTATTGCTTTAACGCACATGTATTCAGTTGTTTACTACCGCAGGGTCATAACAGATACGGTACCTTTTGTGGGGAATCCGCCTCAAACCGGCCCTATCTGTTTTGCTGTATCTTGTATATTTGCTTGTTACATAGTGGTTTATGCGAAAAATGAAATTACAGATACTGGGGTGTACCCTACCAAATTACAGATACCTGGTGAGGGGTACCAAAAAAGTTGGACACAAAAGCGAGAGTCATAAAAGAAAAGAGAGTCACCGAGTCGGGGAGCTTGTGCTCCTGAAGGAGGGTGATGAAGGCGGAATGAGTCACCGCGAGAGTTGTGAAGGCGGTTGAGTCACCGCGAGTCGTGCCTGCTGCACGGTGTGAGCTACGGCACGGGCCGCTATGCGCTCTACTGGTGTCGCAGGATGCGTCCCCGTGCGGAGGCCTTCGTGTTCAGGCAGAATGTCTCGAGTATCCGTACGTACAGGCTGGAGGCGTGCTAAAAAAGGTTGGACAAGTGAGTTGCGTCATTAACTTGTCCAACCGTTCCGGTATACCTTACACCTTGCTTCAGGTCTCGTGGATATGGCCATGGACTTGGATGAAAGTTGTGGGGAAACTTCAGTCTGACGGGCGGTTTTTATTTGTGGCGTCTGCGGAGCTCCGTTTCGAGGTCGGAGATGGACAGGCCCTTGTGGACGAGGAGGACAAGGAGGTGGTAGATAAGGTCCGATGCCTCGTATATCATGGCGGAATCGTTTCCGTCCACGGCCTCGATGACAGTCTCCACAGCTTCTTCTCCTACTTTCTGTGCAATTTTGTTCACACCCTTGTCAAAAAGTCTTACCGTATATGAGCCTTCGGGATGTTCGGCCTTGCGTCTGCGTATCACCTCCTGTAATTCCCTGATGAAACCCTCGTCGTCATCAGTCCTGAAACAGCTTGTCGTCCCGTTGTGACAGGCCGGGCCGAGAGCCTCGGCCTTTATCAGCAGTGTGTCATTGTCGCAATCGGCGTGGATTTCCTTGGCGATAAGAAAATTGCCGCTTGTCTCGCCTTTTGTCCACAGGCATTGTCTGCTCCTGCTGAAAAATGTGGTTTTTCCGCTTTCAAGCGTCTTTTCCAATGACTCACGGCTGACATAGCCGAGCATGAGGACTTTCAGTGTGGCATAGTCCTGCACAATGGCAGGGACCAGTCCGTCTGGATTTTTTCCGAAATCGATGTCGGAAATGTTGAAATCTGTTTTTACCATTTTATGTTGATTTAAGTTCTCCAAATTATATTCTATCGGACTTGCAGTTACGCTGCTGCTGTACCGGCAGGCAGGGCCGGACGGGAATATTACGCTCCCGGAGTATCCGTTTCAAGTTGGGTATCCTGATCTCGCCGTAATGGAAAACGGAAGCCGCAAGAGCGGCGTCAGCACGGCCGCCGTCGTCGGAAAGTACCTCGGCAATATGTCCGGCGGCGCCGGCTCCGCCCGAAGCGATCACCGGAATGCCGAGGAGGGAAGAAAGCCGCCGGTACTCCCCGCAGGCATATCCGTTGCACGTCCCGTCATGGTCCATCGATGTAAAGAGGATTTCCCCGGCTCCAAGCTTCTCTGCCTGCACGGCCCATGAAAACAACTCCTTGTCGGAAAGTCTGCTTCCTCCGTGCGTGGTCACCCGCCATTGTCCGTCTGCTTTCCTGGCGTCTATAGCCACTACGACACATTGGGAGCCGAAACGGGAAGCCATTTCGGAAATAAGAGCCGGATTCCTAACGGCACCGCTGTTGACGGAAACTTTGTCCGCACCGGCTTTCAACAGCACCGCCGCATCGTCTGCCGTGGAGATTCCCCCGCCCACTGTAAACGGTATGCTGATACGCAGAGCTATGCGCTCCACCAGGTCAGTAAAGGCCTTCCGGCCCTCGAGTGTTGCGCTTATGTCCAGAAGCACAAGTTCGTCCGCACCCTGGGCCGAGTATGCGGCCGCAAGTTCCACAGGATCTCCGACAGTTTTCAATGAAAGGAAATTTATTCCCTTGACCGTTTGTCCGTCCTTGATGTCAAGGCATGGTATGATTCTTTTCGTAAGCATGGCAATACTGTTAAATATTATCTTCCGCCGCCGTCCTGCCGTAAAATCCGGCGAGCTGCGGAAGCGTGATTCTGTTTTCGTAAATGGCCTTGCCGACTATCACGGAACGGACACCGGCCTTTTCCAGACACGAGACATCAGCCATGGAACCGACACCTCCGCTTGCTGCCACTTTCAGGCCGGGAAACGAAGTCATGAGTTCCGAATACAGGGCCACAGCCGGTCCGGCCAGCATCCCGTCCTTAGATATGTCGGTGACTATCACGCTCTCAAGTCCGTCCGGCAGGAATCTCCTCAGCAGGTCTTCTATGAGGATGTCGGTCTTGTCCAGCCATCCGTTGACGCTCACCTTGCCGTCCCGGACATCCGCACCGAGGACAATCCTGCTGCCGCCGTACCGCCTCAGCCATGACGAAAATATTTCCGATCCGGTGCAGGCGATGCTTCCGCCTATCACCCGGAATGCTCCTGCGTCAAATACGGAGCGCAAAGCCCCGTCCGATTTAATTCCGCCGCCGAATTCCACTTTCAAGGCCGTCCTGGATGCGATTTTTTCCAAAATACGCAGATTTACGGGCCCGTCGGATTTGGCACCCTCCAGATCTACGAGATGGAGCACGGCGGCACCGCAGTCCTCGAAAGCCTTGGCCATGTCCAGCGGCTCGGCATCATAGACCCTGCACCGTCCGTAGTCCCCCTCGGAAAGGCGGACGCATCTGCCTTCGATGACATCTATTGCCGGTATTATGTCTATCATAGCTTCATTTTTAAAAAGTTGTACAATATCTTCTCCCCGTCATCCCCGCTTTTTTCCGGGTGGAACTGGCAGCCCATGAAATTGCCTTTGCGAAGCGAGGAGCTGAAAGGGGGCCCGTATTCAGTCACTGAAGCCGTATATTCGTTGACTTCAGCGAAATAAGAATGTACGAAATACATGTACGCTCCCTCGGGAACACCGAGGAAAAGTTCCGGCTCCAAAGAACGGATGTCGTTCCAGCCGACCTGCGGTATTTTCAAACCTCTGTCTTCCGCAATGCTCCGGCGGAAATTCCTGACCCTGTTCGGGAATATCCCGAGACATTCCGCATCACCTTCTTCAGACCAGGCGCACAGAAGCTGCATCCCGAGGCAGATTCCGAAAACGGGCTTGGTGCAGGAGCGGATAAATGCGTCCAGCCCTCTCTCCCTGAGCCTTGACATTGCCCATGCGGCTTCCCCTACACCAGGCAGTATAAGCCTTTCGCACGCGTCCAGGACACGCTTGTCCGAGGAAAGCACATATTCCGCTCCGAGCCTTCTGAGAGCATTTTCCACCGACCGGATATTTCCGGTATCGTAATCTATTATTCCTGTCATGATGTCCTAAATCCAACCTTTGCTGCTCGGGATTGCGCCTCCCTGCTGTTCCTGTTTCACCGCTGATTTCAAGGCCCGCGCAAAGGCCTTGAAAATTCCTTCCACGATATGATGGTCGTTTTCACCAGCTGCCTTGATATGCAGGTTGCAGTTCAGATGCTCGGACAGGGACTTGAAAAAATGTCTGAACATTTGCGAGGACACATCCCCGACTTTCGGCTCATGCAATGTCACATTCCACAGGAAGTCGGTCCGTCCGCCGAGGTCCAGCAATACCATGGCCTCCGCTTCGTCCATAGGCAGGCAGAAACCATAGCGGCCTATCCCCGATTTGTCCCCAAGAGCCTTTTTAAGGCAGTCCCCGAGGGCAATGGCGACGTCCTCCACACTGTGATGGTCGTCCGTGGACAAATCCCCGAAGCAGATGATCTCCAGGCCGATACCGCCATGATAACCTATCTGCTCCAGCATGTGGTTGAAAAATCCGAGTCCTGTAGCTGTCACCGGTTTGCGGAAGGTGTCAAGGTCAACCCGTACGGACACCGCAGTTTCACCTGTTTTCCGGTAGCAGGAGGCCCTGCGGCCCGTTTTTATGCTGTCAGCCGAAGCGGATTTCCCGTCCGCAGTCCTGCCGTCGGTTTCCCCAGAAATCACGGCAATGACCCTGTCGTTTTCTTTCGGAGTGCCCACCGTGATACGCAGGCATCCGTCGCAGCCGCAGACCGAAGACCGGTCCCTGACGATGATTCCGTTCTGAAGCAGTCTGTCGAAAATATCAGTCTTGTCCCTGAATCTGACTAGGAGGAAATTGGCATCCGAGGGATAAACCTTGACGACGGAGTCCATACCGGACAAGGCGGCGGCGAGCCGGCTTCTCTCAGACTTTATTTCAGCGACCCTGTCTGCCGCAGCAAGAGGGTAGGACAGCAGTTCCTCGGCTTTCGACTGGTTCAGCACGCTTATGTTGTAGGGATATTTGATCCGGGACATCATATCCACGATGAATTTGTCGGCGATGGCGATTCCTATCCTCAGCCCGGCCATGCCCCAGGCTTTCGACATGGTCTGAAGCACGACGAGACGGGGATATTCCGCAAGCCGCATCGTGAAACTTTCTCCGTCGGCGAAATCAATATAGGCCTCGTCCACGACAACGATGCCGTCGAATCCGTCCAATATGCGGAGAATCTGCCTGCTGTCCAGCAGGTTGCCCGAAGGGTTGTTAGGGGAGCAGAGGAATATTACCTTCGTGTCCTTTTCCACCTTGGAAAGCACTGCGGCGGCATCGAGAGCAAAATTCCCGTCAAGCGGAGCGTCTATGACCCTCACGTCATTTATGGCGGCCGCCACGGAATACATGCCGTATGTCGGGACAACCTGCACCATGCTGCTCTTTTCCGGAGGGCAGAAAAGTCTGAATATCAAATCTATCGCCTCATCGCTACCATTACCGGTGAATATATTCTCCGCAGGAACGTGCTTCAGGACGGACAGCATTTCCTTCAATTTCGTTTGATGCGGCGACGGATAGCGGTTGACCCCGTTCGGATAAGGATTCTCGTTGGCGTCCAGATAGATATCCATTTTCGCCTTGCAGTCATCCCTTGCAGTGGAATACGGTGTGATGTTCCTGATATTGTCCCTTAAAAGGAGGCTGATTATGTTTTCTCTTTGGTTCATTGTGTCAAATTTCTTTTAGTCTGATTCTTACAGCGTTCGCATGTGCGTCGAGGCCTTCGGCCGTTGCCATGGCCTCTATGACGGGACCGAGCTTGCGGAGTCCGTCTTCGGAAATTTCCTGGACGGTGATTTTTTTCATGAAGGAAGACAGGTTGACACCCGAATACGCTACCGCCCAGCCGCCTGTAGGCAATGTATGGTTGGTGCCCGAGGCGTAGTCTCCGGCGCTTTCTGTGGAGTAATTGCCGAGAAAGACACTTCCTGCGTTTCTTATTCCTCCGACTGTCTTTTTGTAATCGGAAGTAGCTATGATCAGATGCTCGGGGGCATAGAAATTGGAAAATTCCACCATCTCCGCTTCGGACTGCAGGACCACGATGACGCTTTTGGCTATGGACATGTCCACGAAGGACTTTCTCGACAACAGGGCCGCCTGCTGAGGCAATGCTTCAGCCACGGCGGCGGCAAGAGCTTCGGAAGTGGTCAGCAAGATGGCCTGGCTGTCTTTGCCGTGCTCCAGCTGTGAAAGGAAATCGGCGCACACGAAATCAGCCCGGGCACTGTCGTCCGCCATTATCAGTACTTCCGATGGGCCGGCCGGCATGTCGATTGCGCAGACTTGTGAAATCTGCTGCTTTGCTTCCGTCACATAGGCGTTGCCGGGGCCGAAAATCTTGTCTGTCTTCGGTATGGTCTCCGTTCCGTAAGCCATGGCGGCAATGGCTACGGCGCCTCCGACTTTGTAGATTTCTTCTACTCCGCAGACCTTTGCGGCAAACAGGATGGCCGGGGATATTTTCCCGTCCTTTCCCGCAGGCGTGCAGATTACGATTCTGGAGACCCCCGCTGTCCTCGCAGGGCCGGCGAGCATCAGAACTGTGGAAAAAAGAGGAGCAGTGCCGCCGGGGACATACAGACCCACTGTCCCCAGCGGGAGGTTTTTCTGGGTGCAGGTCACTCCGGGAGAGGTTTCCAGGACAATGTCCCGTGGCAATTGCGCGGCGTGGAATTTCACTATATTGTCGGCTGCCGTCATTATCGCAGATTTAAGTCCGGCGCTGACCTTGGCCTCCGCTTCTTCCATCTCCCTGCCGGAAACCCTCAGTCCGGCCGCATCTGTGGCGTAGCCGTCCAGTTTTTCCACATATTCGAGGACTTTCGAATCCCCGCCGGTCCTTACATCCTCGATAATGGCTGCTACAGTCTCCCTTATGCTGTCAGGGGAGCCTTTCTTCTGACGGCCTACAATTGCGGGCCAGTCTTTTCTGTCCGGGTATTTGTAGATTCTCATATTGCTGCGTGTCAATTATTGTTCAGAGTATTAATTTTTCCATGGAAAGTACAAGAATATCCTCCGCTCCGATTTTCTTGAGCCTGTCGACCTTGTCCCACACTTCGGATTCCTCCACTACGGAATGTATCGCGCTCCAGCCTTTGTCCGCAAGCGGAAGCAGGGTCGGGCTTTTCATGGCTGGAATGATGGCAAGGGCGTCCTCGATTTTTTCGTTAGATATGTTCACGAGCATGTATTTCTTGCCCCTGCTTCTGATAATGGACGTAAATCTCGACATGAGGATATTCACGACGCCTTTCTTCTCTTCATCCAATCCAGGTACCCCTATCAGCACTGCATCGGAGTCCATGACTTTTTCGACTTCTTTCAATCCGTTCTGTATCAGTGTACTTCCGCTGCTGACAATATCAAATATCCCGTCGGCCAATCCTATCGCCGGAGAAATTTCCACGCTCCCGGCTATTTCCCGTATCTCGCAGTCCACGCCTTTTTCCATGAAATATTTTTTCAGGATCCGGGGGTAGGATGTGGCTATTTTCCTTCCTTCGAAGAATTGCGGACCTGTGTAGTCGAGATTTTTGGGAATCGCCAGTGACAGCCGGCATTTCCCGAACCCGAGATGCTGGAGAATATCCACATCAAACTTTCTTTCCATGACCTCGTTGAGACCTACTATGCCTATATCGGCGATTCCGCACGAAACCGTCTTGGGGATGTCGTCGTCCCTGAGATACAGAAGCTCCACTGGGAAATTGGAGGCCTGCGACAGCAGGCGCCTGTTGTTTTCATCGATTCCGATTCCCGCATCCCGAAGAAGTGCGAGGCTTTTTTCGTTGAGCCGTCCTTTGGACTGCAATGCTATTCTTAACATATGGGTATTGATTAAAGTTTTCCGATAAACAAAAAAAAAAAAGACCTGCCGATTATGCGGCAAGTCCTATATTGCATTTTGCATTGAAAATTAGATAATGGAACACCTGCCGTCAGATTATTATCTGATGGTGGCAATGATGTCCGTATGATGCAAAAAATGTCATTGTTCTTATGTCCGGCCACAAATTTAATGAAAAAATTTCCGAACATGCAAGCTATTCGGAAATATATTTTCAGACGGACGGAGATAAAATGTGACGGTAACGGAAATTTGACGGAAAGGAAACCGTTCTGAAAAAGGATTGTAACTGTGGTGAAATATGCCCGGCATATTTTTGCGGCTGAAATTTTTGATATGAGGATTCAGAACAGGTTTTTGACAGCTGCGGCAGCAGTGGCTTTGATGCTTCTTACGGCGGATACGGTATCGGGACAGGTCAGGGATTCCGTCGCTTCATCAGATGAAAGAGCTGCAAGAGTCTATTTCAAGGACGGTAAGTTCAATGTCAAGTCCAAGGACGGCAAGTTCCATCTGTGGCTGGACAACCGTATCTACACCGATGCGTCGTTTTATTTCCCGACGGAGCCGGTGGACGGGCTTACGTCAAAGATCAACAAGGATCTTGAGGAGGATGACGGAGTATTCCGTTTCAGCAACGGAGTGAGCATCCGCAGGGCCAGATTCGCCATAAAAGCAGAGCTTTACGAAAAGTGGTTCGCCGAGTTTGACCTAGATTTCGCTTACAACGAGGTGGAGATAAAGGATATGTACCTCGGCTACAACTTTACCGACCATCTGTCTATACAAGCCGGTCATTTCAAGGAGCCGATGAGTATGGAGAGGGTGACCAGCTCGCGCTATATCATGGCCAATGAGCGTCCTATGGTGGTGGATGCCCTGGCCGGCGGACGCCGTCTGGGAGTGGCGGTGACCTGGTGGGGCAAGTACTGGTGGGTCTCCGGCGGTGTCTTCGGACAGCAGGTGGACCTGATACATAAGGAGCGCAACAGGGGCAGCGACGGTTACGGCTTTACGGGAAGGGTAGCTGTTCCTATTATAAATAACGACGATATTACTCTGCATGTAGGCGGCTATGCCAGCTGGCGCAGGCCTGATGCCGGCGGAGAGGAGGACCGCATAGCCCTTTTCAGGACATTCCCGGAGAGCCGGACCGACCGCAGGCGTTTCGTGCAGGCCGAGGTCGGCAATGTGAACCATTACACCACATACGGAGCCGAGCTGGCCTTCAGGTGGAACAAGCTGCTTATGTACGGAGAGTATCTATTTACGGATCTGAGCAGATACAAGAAGAACGGAGAGATACATGAGCCTCTTAAGAACGCCGAGTTCATGGGCTGGTACGCCACCGCCTCGTATATGATAATAGGCGAGCAGAGACGCTATAGCCCGGAGGATGCCGAGTTCGGAGGAGTGAAGGTCAACCGCAAGGGCGGCAACCTGGAGGTCAGTGCCAGAGTAAGTCATCTGAACCTGAACGATTTTCATGACATGTCCTCGCCTATAACGGGCGGCAGCGCCTACTCCTACAGTGCGAACCTGAACTGGTATCCTGTGAGCAACGTGCTGATCGGTCTCAATTACCTCTTCATGGACAACGATAAATATGCTGATTCCAAGGGGCAGATAACTGTCAATACTCCTTCCGGCAACAAGGCCCTCAGCGAGGCCCGTCCCGGCGGTATAGACTTTCATATACTCCAGCTCAGACTTATGGTGTCATTCTAAATACAGACAGAAAAACAATTAAAACATTCAGGATATGAGAATCAGAACATTTTTCTTATGCGCGGCTTCATTCGCCGCAACTGTACTTGCCTCCGGGTGCAAGGACGATGTGGAACCCGGTGTAGAGCCCTCTGATGTACAGGGGCTGTTTGTCAACGAGGTGTGCTCAGGAGGTACGGACTGGATCGAGCTGTACAATGCTTCGGACGAGGCGATGGACCTTACCGGCTATCATGTACAGGACAGCAAGGGAACGGATGAGGAATATACTTTTCCTTCCGGCTCAAGCATTGCTGCCAAAGGCTTCTTAGTATTGGAGGAGGGTGCATTTGAGTTCGGAATATCCGGCGGCGGAGATGAGATAAAGGTGCTGGACGAGAACTATTCCGTAATAGATGACGTGACTGTTCCCGAGATGGAGGACGGCTTCACTTATGCCCGTACAGAGGACGGCGGTTCCTCATGGGAGATAGTCGAGGGCGGTACCAAAGGCCGCAGCAACGGCGGTACTCCTGATGAGAGGCCCGAGGATCCCGATGACGGAAACAATCCCGATGATGACCAGCCTTCCGGGGTGGATTATTCGGCATTGAAACTCAATGAACTGAACGGAAATGACAAGTTCATCGAACTTTACAACTCGTCCGATGCGGACATCGACATAGCCGGTGTGTATTTTACAAAAGACGATGAGGATACGTTTACCGCAGCCGAAGGTACTGTAGTGCCGGCTAAAGGATTTCTGACGGTGTGGTCGGAGAAGGCCGATGCCCTTGAGGAGAATCCGGGTCTGGCTCCGGTGTTCGAGTTCGGCCTGTCAGCCGACAAGTCGGTGAAGATAGAGCTCTTCGCACCGGACGGTACGTCTCTGGATGTGTTTAAGAACCTGAGCGTGTCTTTAGGGGAGACCTGGGGTGAGGACGACGGTATGTATGACAGCAAGGACAAGGGCTCGTTTGCCCGCGAGACAGACGGTACGGGTGACTGGTATATTATGACCGCTACGGAAGGAGAGAGCAATGCATCGGCTGAGAAAGTAGAGGACGATAAGATAGAATGGTAAAAAGGTTCATATTAGTGTTGATGGGCGTTTCCCTGTTCTGCGGCTCTGTGCGGGCGCAGGGCGGGGAAATTCTCCGTTTTATCTATTGCTCCGACCTGCATTACGGTCTGGAACGGGATTTCCGGGGAGAGGAGGATGTGCCTGCGGATTCGGTCAGCAGGGCCATGATAGCCTCGTTCGGGCTTCTGGAGAAAACGGCATTGCCGCTGGACGGTGGAGTGGGGCAGGGACAGGTGCTCGGTGAACCGGAGTTTATTGTATGTACCGGCGATATCGCCAACAGGATGCAGCATGGAGTGCAGACTGCATCGGAATCATGGAAGCAGTTCTGCCGCGACTGGGAGGAGTATCTGGACAGGATGTATCTGATCCCGGGCAATCACGACATATCGAACGCCATAGGTTATCCGAAACCCATGAGTCCTGATAAGGATGCCGCGAGTGTCGCGGGCATTTATGATATGATGATGTCTCCGGATACGGCGGTTACGGCGGATAATTTTGATTACGCAGTGCATAAGACGCACTATACCTTTGTGGCGGACAGTGTCCGCTTAGTCTTTATGGGTATGTGGCCCGACTCGCACATGCGGGAGTGGTACAGCGGTACTGTGGATGCCGGAGAGGATATTCCCGTCCTGCTTTTCACGCACGATCCTCCGGAGGCGGACGCGAAGCATTTTACCAATCCGTGGAGACCTCACGATATCAATTCTGCCGATAAGTTCGAGAATCTGCTGACCGATACGTGCTCCGTACGCAGCATAGACAGGGCTCCGAAGGACAACTGGCGGGCACTGGAGCGATTCCTTGCCTCGCATCCTGAGATAAAGGCCTGGTTTCACGGTGACTGGAACTACAATGAGTTTTACACCTGGACGGGAGTGGACGGCACTGTCAGCCTGCCAGTTTTCAGGGTGGATTCTCCGATGAAGGGGGATTATTCGTCCGTGGACGAGACCCTGCTGTCCTATATCGTAGTGACTGTGGATGCCGATTCCCGTCTGCTGACCGCCAGGGAATGCCTGTGGAATCCGGACGGAGCAGCCGGTATCCGCTGGGGCGTATCCTGTACTGTCACACTGTGATTAACAAGAATTTATAATTGGTGCGATATCACTTTCTCGTGTGAATGTGAGTCGTTTTCCGGCTTTATGAGCGGTGTGACATAAAAATGTTAATTTTGCAGAGAATGATAAGTTTCGACAATATGAGATATTCGGTATTGACGGCTGCTGCTGTGGCGGTGGCATTGCTGGCGGGCGGATGCTCGGGCAAATCCGAAACGGAAATTATCTGGCTGTGTGATAAGGCGGCAGCTCAGTCTCTCAGCCTGTTCCCCGATACGGACAGTACATTGGTTGACAGCCTGGGGCTGGTGGATGAGGTGCCTTCTTCCATGAGTGCCTTCCTGGTCCGGAAGGACGGCAAATGGCTCTTGTTTGATACGGGCCTCGGACTTCCCGACGGCGGTATCCGCAAAGGACTGGATTCGTTGGGCCTGTCGCCGGATGATATCGACTATCTGTTTATCACACATTTCCACGGAGATCATATAGGCGGTATGCTGGATGCGTCCGGTGCTCCGGTCTATACAGAGGCTCAGGTCTATGCTTCGCAGGCAGAGTATGATGCCTGGATGGCCATGCCCGCAGAGTCCAATGCTCAGGTAGTGAGCATTATGGAGGCTTGCCGGGACCGCCTGCGTCTGTTCGCATTCGGAGACATGTTGCCATGTGGGGTTGAGGCTGTCGATGCTGCCGGCCATACTCCCGGCCATACGGCATTTCAGGTAGATGACATTCTTATCTGGGGTGATGTAATCCACGGCCTGGCCTTGCAGCTTGACCATCCGGAGATATGTGCCGTATACGATATGGATAAAGAGATGTCTATAACTACCCGCAAGCGTATGATCCAATATGCCCGTGACAACCGTCTCCTCGTCGCCGGCATGCATCTTCCCTCCGGCTTCCTCGACTTCCGCGCATCAGCTGAGTAGGTTGAATTGCTTTCAAGCTTTGTATCTTTGACGGACTGCAAACAGCCTTTGCATATCCGCTTCCTGGACATGAAGAGAGGCCACAGCGGACGCAGGAAGAAAGTCTATGAGCTGGTATACAACAGGTTCATCTGGGGATACATCTTTACCGGTACCTACATGACCCTTCTGAGAGGTCTGACAGGCCGCATAAGCATGATCGTGGTCCGCACCATCGAGGGACAGGTTACGGATATCCGCTGATACTCTTGCAAATCCGTGAAATTATCCCTACTTTTGTTCAGTTGACTATAAACACTATTATGGCTATCTTACTAATACTGTTTATCCCCTGCATTATAGCAGCATTGGTATTCGGAATCAAAGCCTTTATTGAGGCTGATGATTTATTTCGGATGCGGAAATAAATTTGCCCTTTTCAGATTGAATGTCTCTGCTTTCCTTTGCCTGTAAAATTACAGGCTTATGAGTTTTTCGTCTGAAGAAATCGCTAAAATACATGTAGTAATCAACTCAGGTGAGTTGTGAATTGCTTTCAAACTTTGTATCTTTGACGGACTGCAAACAGCAGAATGTCTGTAAGATAAATGATAACAACAACTTAGGATGCGTTTGCAGAATTAAAAATCCGGCAGCGATGTCGGATTTTTTGTTTGTGTTTTGAGCATTAAAAGAGTTCTAACTGGAGATAGTCGATGGGCGGCTGCCGTTCCTTTTTCTCGGAAAAGAGCTCCATGGCTCCGAATTGTTTGTCGGTAATGGAAAGAATTCCGACCTGCCCTAATGG
>DXAT01000002.1 GCA_019116965.1 Candidatus Coprenecus pullistercoris | reverse complement strand
AAAAGATACACGAGCTGCTGTGGAAGGCCTGCAAGCGGGAATTCACCAAGCCCGACTTTCTGATGCATTCCAGCGACATGATGTACCACTACCGCTTCCTGATCTCCGAACAGGCCAAATATCCCCTGATAAATGTCCGCACCGGTGAACCTCTGAAAGTGGTGGAGCATATCGGCTGCCATTATTCCAAGATTTTCCCCTCCAAGTCAGTGGGCGGAGCCGAGTATCCTCGCGTTCTGGCCGGACTGGTGGAGGCCTTAGGCGGCAGTGTAGTGGACTATCCCGAGCGGAGACATTGCTGCGGTTTCGGTTTCCGGCAGTACTTAGTCAAGGCCAACAGAGGCTACTCGCTGACCAACACCTATAAGAAGTTCGAGTCGATGGAACCCTTCCATCCCGACCTGATCATCACCAACTGCCCGGGCTGCAACTACTTCTTAGACCGCTGGCAGTATGTCATAGCCGAGACCACCGGCAAGACCTACGGCGACACCCCCGGCTACGGCATCCCCGTGCTATCCTCCGAGGAGGTGGCCGCGCTGGTCATGGGCTACGACCCCTGGGACCTGGGACTTCAGATGCATCAGGTAGCTGTAGAACCGTTGTTGGACAAATTGGGAGTAATATACGACAAGTCGAAAAAATACAAGGGACTTGGCGGCAAGGATCTCGGTGTTCCGGCGTCCCCGTCCAATATCAGAATTTTTTAGTTTTACCGAAAAAGAAATTATATGGAACCGGACAATCATAAGAAAAACATAGTGGTGATCGGCGGAGGTCCCGCCGGCATAGAGGCATCCCGTACTTTAGACGCAATGGGACATACTGTATTCCTCATCGAGAAAGCCGACCGCCTGGGAGGGCATCTTGCCCGCTGGGACAGACTTTTTCCTTATGGTACTCAGGCTTCGGAGGTTTTAAGCGGCATGACATCATCCATGGGCTCGGTGAAATGGTTCACCGGTACTCAGATTACTCAGCTCAACCGCCTCGAGCACGGTTACAATATCATACTTTCCAACGGTCTGACTGTTTTGGCTGACGCTTTGTTGATTACTACCGGTTTTTCCCTGTTCCCGGCTTCTAAGAAGGAGGAATACGGCTATGGTATCTATGACAGGGTGATTACCAACGCAGACCTTGAAGACTGGTTTTCCGGCATATCCGTACCTGCCATTGACAATCCGCACCGTATAGGATTCGTACACTGCGTCGGTTCCCGTGACGAGAAGGTGGGCAACCGCTACTGTTCCAAGGTATGCTGCGCCACAGCCGTGAAACAGGCATGCGAGATAAAGCAGAAGTTTCCGGATGCGGTAGTCTACTGCTTCTATATGGACCTGAGGATGTTCGGAAGGGGTTACGAGGACATGTACCTTGAAGCTCAGAAAAAATATGGAGTCATATTCGTAAGAGGCCGTGTATCGGAGGTCTCCGAGGACAAGAACGGGCATCTGTTCGTAAAAGCTGAGGATACTTTGGCCGGAAAGCCGCTCAGGGTGACACTGGATCTGCTGGTGCTGATGGCCGGAATGTCCCACAACAGAGATACGGATTCCATAGCGCGTACCCTCGCGCTCTCCACCATGGAGGACGGCTTCCTCAAACCTAAGGATTCACTGACGGACGGCCAGGCATCCTATTGTCCCGGAGTATTTTACGCCGGGGCCTGCACGGGGCCCAAGACTATACCCGAGACAGTGGCCGAGGCCAAGGCGGCGGCAATAAGTATTAACGAATATCTCAGGGACAATGATTGATTTCGGTTACGGCATATCACCCAGCTCTGCCATCAATTTGGACAGATTCGACCGTACTGACTTTGAGACGCTGTGCCGGGAGGAACCGGATGTGCTCAAGTGCATGGCCTGCGGCTCGTGTGCGGCTTCCTGCCCTACTGCCGGACACAGTGACATGAACCTGAGAAAGGTGATTCTGCTGCTCGGCCGCGGACGCGAGGACGAGGCTCTCGGTATGCTCAGTCATTGTATGTTCTGCGGCAAATGCCTTTTAGTATGTCCGAGAGGAATCAATACGCGCCACCTTATATTAAGCATCATTAAAACATACCAAAAGTGAAAGACAGGTTCATCTCAGGATACAACGATTTCGTCCTCCCGTTCATGATAGGGATGTGTTTTATACTTACCTATCTGGCAATAGGAATAATACGCGTAATCGTACAACTCCCTGCAAAAGACAGGAAAAAGTTCTTTCTGTCCCTGATCAACCCTAAACTTTGGCTTAAGAATCTCAAGGACATCATCTGCGATGTCCTGCTGCATACCAAGATATGGAAACGCAAGCCGCTTTTGGGCTACATGCATTCCAGTATAGCTTTCGGCTGGTTCATGCTCATAGTGTTGGGTCATATCGAGACATGGCTTTTCGTCCCCGACCGTCTCTCGACCTTCTATTATCCGGTATTCTTCCGTTTTTTCGTAATGGAGACGGACCACACCATCGGCGGATCGTTTTTCTTCTTCCTGATGGACTTTTTCCTGCTGGTGGTTCTCAGCGGAGTTTTCTTAGCCATGTTCAAGCGTATACGCTCCATGGTATTCGGAATGCGCAGGACGACCAAGAACCAGCTGCCAGACCGTCTGGCCATGTACTGCCTGTGGGCCATTTTCCCTGTAAGACTTCTGGCTGAGAGCTTCACAGCCGGTATTGCCGGAGGCTCCTTTCTTACCCGGCCTATGTATTGGCTGTTCAGTAACTTCCTGAGCGACACATACCACATCCTGCCTACCTGGTGGGCCTACTCCACCCTGCTCGGCACATTCTTCGTGCTGCTGCCTTTTACCAGGTATATGCATATTCCGACGGAGGCATTCCTCATCATTCTGCGCAATGCCGGGATAAAGGTGTCACATCATAGGAACGGATACACGACGGCTCAGATATATTCCTGCTCCAACTGCGGCATGTGCATAGACGCCTGCCCCATGATGAGCCAGAAGAAGAACCTGCGCTATGCCACCGTATATTTTAACCGGCTCCTCCGGCGCCGCAACTGGACAAAATGCGAGATAAGCGCAGACAAGTGTCTGATGTGCGGAAAATGCGTGGCGGTCTGTCCTGTCAATGTGGACTCGTGCAGCATCAAGCAGAGAGTCAGAGCCGCAAGGGCCGTACCTTCCAAAGCGGACTATACATATTTCGAAACATACACGGCACCTGAACCGGCGCCGGAGAAAGTTCTCTACTATGCAGGCTGTATGACTCAGCTTACACCGGTTATTTCCAAAGCCGTTGGAGCAGTACTTGACAAAGCAGGCATCGGATACACATTCCTTGACAGTGACGGAGGTATCTGCTGCGGCCGTCCGCTCATCCTGGCAGGACGCAATGAACAGGCACAGGAGATGATACGGAAAAATACCGAGCTGATTCGCCATTCAGGAGCCACTACCCTGCTGCTTTCCTGTCCCATCTGTTATAAGGTGTTCAGGGAGAATTATGATCTCAATGGTATCAGAGTGGTGCATTATACCGAGTATTTCGATGAACTCCTGAGACTTGGCAGGATAACCATCAGGAATTCAGGTGAAAGGATTGTCTACCATGATCCTTGTGAATTGGGACGCGGATGCGGTGTGTACAGGCAGCCGAGGCATGTTCTCAGCGCTGCCGGTAACTTGGTCGAGGCTGCGAAATCGCACGATGAAAGTATCTGCTGCGGTGGAAGTCTCGGCAGCCTTACGCTATCCTACGAAGACCGCAAGGACATCACCCTGCACTCGCTGGACAACCTTATGTACGCTTCTCCCGAACGGATTGTCACGGCCTGTCCGCTTTGCCTGAAGACATTCTCACCTTATGCCCCCAAGAAAGTAAGCGACTTTGCGGAGATTGTCGCACAGAACATGAACTGATAAATTATTAACGATATACAAGCCATGAAAAGTTTTACTCCAACAGTGTACTCGCTGATGAATGTGGCCACGGGAAGAGTGTTCCCTGATGCCGGATGGATGCTGGCCGACCCGGAGTCTCCCAAGCCGTCACTGGTGCGTGCTGTCTATCAGAAGAAACAGATAGATGTCAAAGGCAGCGACTGGGGATTCTACCGCTTCGCCGACTGGCTGCCGGTACATCGTCTGCTGCGTGATTCGGCGACTACGGTCACATACAGAAGTGAGGGACTGGCCCGTCACTTAGGACTGGACAATCTCTATATAGCTTTCTCCGGCTACTGGCCCGAGAGAGGCGCACTAATGAAGACCTGCTCGTTCAAGGAGACCGAGGCCTATTCCGTATGCGGCCGTCTGCCTAAGGACTGCAAGAAGATACTGACTGTCGCATCCGCCGGCAATACGGCCAGGGCATTTGCCAAGGTGTGCTCGGAGAACGATATCCCCCTGCTGCTCTGTGTGCCGGAGGACAATATAGACGCTCTTTGGTTCGAGCATCCTATACGGGACTGCGTGAAATTAGTCTGCGCTCCTAAGGGCAGCGATTATTTCGATGCCATAGCATTGTCACAGGCAGCTGCATCTTCCGGAATGTTCATGGATGAGGGCGGTGCCAAGAATGTGGCGCGCCGCGACGGCATGGGTACGACCGTGCTCTCGGCCACCGTAGAGATCGGCCGGATACCCGATGCATACTTCCAGGCCATAGGCAGCGGTACAGGAGCCATTGCGGCCCGTGAGGCCAATCTTCGTCTGATAGAGGACGGCCGCTTCGGTACGGCTCAGATGAAGCTGCATACGGTGCAGAACGTGCCTTTCCTGCCGATGTACGACGCATGGAAGGCCGGTCAGAGGGACCTGCTGCCCTTCGATGACGACGAGGCCCGTCAGAAAGCCGCAATGATCGACGCCAAGGTGCTCTCCAACAGACGTCCGCCCTATTCCCTCGCCGGAGGAGTGTACGACTGTCTGTGCGACTCACACGGTGATGTCTATGCGGTCACCAACGCCGAGATCCGCCATTGCGCCGCCATGTTCAAGGAGCTGGAGGGAGTGGACATCTACTCCGCTTCGGGTGCCGCGCTGGCCGGTCTGGAGCAGGCCGTGAAGGCCGGTGCCGTGGGCCGCGACGACGTGATAATGCTCAATATCACAGGCGGCGGCGAGCAGCACTTCAAGAAGGACTGCAAGGTGCACTGGCTCAAGCCCTCGCTGGTCATCTCACCCTCGGAGGACAAGGACAGGATCGTGCGGGAGATAGAGAAACTGTTTGCTTAGTGTTTAATTTTAAGTATAAACCGGTTATGAAACTTTTTAAAATATCTGCCGCGGCCCTGGTATGCGCCGTGGCCCTGACCTCCTGCGGGAATGGTTCCGGGACCGGGAGCACTGCTTCCGAAAAGAGTGTCTCCGACATTGTGATTGAGAATATTATGACACGCCGTAGTGTGCGTCAGTATCAGCCTGTGGCTGTGGGACGCGACACCATGAAGACGATTCTCGAGTGCGGTATCAACGCACCCAATGGGCAGAACCTTCAGTCCTGGGAAATCCGCGTGGTGGACTCCCCCGAGTTCATCAACGGAGTTACTGAGCTCTTTGTCAAGGCCAATCCCCGCGCAGCCGAGGACCCTTCGTTCAAGAACATGTTCCGCAATGCTCCCACCGTGGTCTTCATCGCCCATGATCCCTCCTACGACATGTCACAGATTGACTGCGGCCTGCTCGGAGAGAACATGATCATCTCGGCCTGGTCCATGGGTATCGGCTCGTGCTGCCTGGGCGGACCGGTAAGGTTCATGAAGTCGCCTGAAGCCGCCGACTATCTGAAACGCCTGGGCTTTTCAGAGGGCTACGAGCTTCTTTACTGCATAGGTTTCGGCTATCCCGCCGAGAGTCCTGCCGCAAAGGACCGCGATGCCTCCAAAGTAAGGTTCATCGACTAGTTTTACCATATACATTATATGACAGGTCTTTATACTGTCCTGCTGCTGGTGGTGTCCAATATCTTCATGACTATTGCATGGTATGGACACCTCAAGCTGCAGGAGATGAAACTCATCGACAACTGGCCGCTCTTTGCGGTCGTCCTTTTCTCGTGGGGCATCGCCCTCTTCGAGTATTCGTTTCAGGTGCCCGCCAACCGCATAGGCTTTGTGGACAACGGCGGCCCATTCAACCTGGTCCAGCTCAAGGTCATCCAGGAAGTCGTCTCACTGACCGTATTCACCGCCTTTACCATACTGGTCTTCAGAGGCCAGACCTTCCACTGGAATCACATCGCCGCCTTCGTCTGCCTCATCCTGGCCGTCTACTTCGTGTTCATGAAATAATCCGGGCCCCACATTCCCGAGAATGCGAGAATGTCACTATACATTTTCGTTACAATGCATGATGCTGATTTATTGCACATTATGATTTCACTAAAATGTAACGTGATAAGCCTGTTTCCCGGAACCTGCCTCAGAGATGCCTGTGAGCGGCCTGCATTTCCGCCTATGTATCACTATACATTTTCGTCACGCAGCAATTGCCTGAACGACAGTATCTTATATTACAACTAAAATGTAACGTGAAAATATGAACCAGTACTTATTATTCAAAATACTGTTATCAGTCTTCCTTCTGGCCGGTATTGCCTTCCTGATATGCGGATTCCTCGGATATGATTCAGGTTGCTCTACGGGCTCCCTGTGCCTGTGTGTCGCAGCCGTAGTTGCTGTACGCAGACGGAGAAGCAAAATACGTCAAGGCCAAAATACAGACAGTAATCCTGAGGCATGAACGATATCCACATAAGCAACGGATACAGGCTGCGGCCGGCGACGATGGATGAGATTCCGGTCATCTGGGAGATCATCCTGCAGGCCAAGGCACAGATGTACCGCGAGGGCAAGCACCAGTGGGACGAGAACTACCCTACCGTGCCGATTCTGGAAAACGATGTGCGCAAGGGATGGGGTTACGTGCTGGTACCGTCTGATGATGATTCTGACATCATCGCCTACGGTGCAGTGGTCTTCGACGGAGAGCCTGCATACAGCGGACTGCATGACGGTCAGTGGCTGAGCGGGCAGCCCTACGTGGTACTGCACCGCCTGGCAGTGGCCGACCGCTGGAAACGTCAGGGCATGGCCGTCCGCTATATGCAGGCAGTCTGCGACCTAGCCCTTTCCCGCGGCATCCGCAGCTTCAAGGTCGATACCAACTACGACAACTTCTACATGCAGCGCGTCTTCTCCCGCCTCGGCTTCACCTACTGCGGCCGCATCCGCTACGATGCCGGCGAGCGCATGGCCTACGAAAAACTGCTGTAAACATAAATAGCAAATTTTTCCTACATTTGTTATTTTATTGAACGGAAATATGCAAGCCATGGCCGACGGAACACCACAGGGAAATATTATACTCTATCAGACCGAAGA
>DXAT01000024.1 GCA_019116965.1 Candidatus Coprenecus pullistercoris | reverse complement strand
GTCTATCTGCATCTGAATCAGGCTCTGTCTACTCTCTCCGGCGGTGAGCTCCAGCGCATGAAGCTGGCCTCCCGCCTCGGTCAGAGCCGCAGGATATTCATCCTCGACGAGCCTACGGACGGCCTGCATTTCAAGGATGTGGAGCATATCGGCCGCCTGTTCCGCTCGATGGTCTCGGCCGGCAATACCGTCATCCTCGTCGAGCACAACACTGACCTTATCAAGTCCGCCGACTGGCTCATCGAGCTCGGACCCTACGGCGGCGGCTCCGGCGGCGAACTGCTCTACTCCGGCGTCCCTTCCGGTGTACTTTCCGCTCCCCGCTCTATCACAAAGCAGTATCTGTAGCGGCAACTACCGCTGGTTATGGATGAAGTCGAGGCCTTGGGGACGGTAGTAGCCGAAACGGGTGTCGCTGGATATAAGCGGCAGGTGCTCCGTGATGGCGTGGGAGATGATGACGTGGTCTGACGGGTCCTTGTGGTCCTGCTGGGTGTTGAGCCGGAGTCTTGCGTAGGTGTATATATGCTCGCGGTTGAGCGGGCGGATGTGGATATTGTACTCGTCCTCAATTGAGCGCAACATGTCATTAGCGGATTTCCAACGTTTGGCAAAAAGTCTTTTATTCCTGAATGCAAGCACAAGTTCTTTGGCTGACTCGGCACTGGTGTAGAGAATAGCGTCATGTTCAGATAATAAGGCTTTGACATTTTCATCCAGCATGTCAGGATCGCCTATCATGAACACGATGATATTAGTGTCAATCAAGTACCTCATTGCTCGTACAGAGTTGGATCAAGAATAACAACGCTGCCTTTTAGCCGCATAGCGGCCTCCCATGCCTTACTGACTTTTCTTTCTCCGGTGCCGGTGCTGTTCGTTGAACCCTGCCTGAGCTGCTGCTCCTGAGTCTGTTCGCTCTTTTGTTCATTCACATTTTCCATACCTCACGTATTAAAAGATTAAACATAAGACAAAGCTACAAAAAATAAAGGCAGCCGAAGCCGCCTTGTATCAAGTTTTTACGAAAGTAGTCAAAACTTTTTTACGCTTTTTGCAAAATCTAGTCGTTGTTGCGGAATCCCAGATAATAGATGAGGGAGGCCAGGGCACTGAGGGCGGCGACGAGGTAGGTGCGTGCAGCCCAGCGGAGGGTGGTGCGGGCCTGGTCCAGCTCAACGGTCGAGAGGGTGTTGGAGCGTTCCAGCCATGCGAGGGCGCGGGCCGAGGCATTGTACTCTACCGGCAGGGTGATGGCGCTGAAGAGGAATATCATGAAGAACATGGCGATGCCTATCCAGTAGAGGGCGGGGAAAGCCGTCATCATGATCAGTCCCAGGATAATCACTATCTGGGCGAACATCGAGGAGAACTGCACGATGGGCACGAGAGCCGAGCGCATCTTCAGGAAGGCGTAGCCCTCCGCATGCTGTACGGCATGGCCGCACTCGTGGGCCGCTACAGCCGCAGCCGCCACGCTGTTGCTGTTGTATACCGAGTCGGAGAGGTTCAGGGTCTTGTTGGCGGGATTGTAGTGGTCGGTGAGATGACCGCGTACATTGGTGACCTGTACATCACGGATGCCGTGGTCGCGCAGCATCTTCTCCGCCACTTCCCGGCCGGTAAGGCCGCCGTGGAACATCACTTTTGAATATTTTGCGAATACTCTCTGCAGTTTGCTCTGGACTATCATGCCGGCTACGGCGATGATAAGAATAAGTAGAATTTCTAAACCCATTTAAATATTTTATAAAGCATTAATGCTCATGGATATTGAAAAAATCGTGCCGCGTTGTTGAAGTCTGCCTTCTTGTCATCGGTAGAATACCCTTTCCGGATTCCATTTGTCCTTCGGTGCAGGATTCTCAGCCGGATATCCTATGGGAATGATGCAGAGCGGTACATGCTCAGGTTCTATATCGAGTATCCTTGACACATCAGTGATGCGCTCTCTTATCGGGTATACACCTGTCCATACAGCACCCAGTCCCATGGCGTGGGCTGCCAAAAGGATGTTCTCCGAGGCTGCCGAAAGGTCCTGGACCCAGTAGGTCATGCCTTCTCCGCTGAGGAAACGCTCCCGGTCTCCGCAAGGAACGATAAGCAGGGCTGCATCCTTGGCCATTTTTGTATAGGGAAGTGTCTCGCTTATCTCTTCCATCATTGCCTTGTCTCTTATAACATAAAATACCCATGGCTGTGAGTTCATGGCGGTGGGAGCAGCCATCCCGGCTTTGAGCAGGGCTGTGACGGTTGCGTCGTTGACTTTTCTGTCGGTAAAGGAGCGGATGCTTGTCCTTGAGGAAATGGCCTCGAGCACGGCCTCGCTGTTGCCCCGTCTGCCTGATTCTCCTGAGGAGCAGGATAATACGGAAACAGCCGCGATTGTCAGAATGGCAGTGCGGATAATGGATGTGTTCATTGTGTGATTAGGGTATTTTTGAGAAGAGCCTCTCATGGGACTCGAACCCACGACCTGCTCATTACGAATGAGCTGCTCTACCAGCTGAGCTAAAGAGGCTTTTATTTTTGAGGATGCAAATATAGAAAATAATTCTAATTTTGCGAAAAAATGCTCAATCATGGGACTTTTGCAGTACGATATTATCATAATAGGAGGAGGTGCGGCCGGATTGATGGCGGCTGCGGTGGCTGCTGGCGGTGGCTGCAGTGTCGCCCTGTTGGAGAAGAATCAAAATTGCGGCAAAAAGATGCTGCTGACCGGGAAAGGCAGATGCAATATTACCAACAGCAGGGAGTGGGAGGAATTCAAAGTGCATATACATCCTGATTCCGCTTTTTTCAAGCCGTCTTTTATGGCTTTCTCCAACGAGGATGCCGTATCGTTTCTCAACCGTCATGGACTTGAGACTGTTGAGGAAAGAGGCAGGCGTATTTTCCCAAAATCAGGGCGCAGTGCCGATGTGAGGAATGCGCTGTTGGAAATAATAAAAGCCGGCGGCAATGTGGAGATAAGCTGTCAGTCGGAGGTTATCGGGATTACGCCGGATGGTGACGGAGGCTTTTATGTGGATGTGCTGTGTCTTCGTGATAAGTTCGAGGTCCGGAGATTGAGGGCGGCGAAGGTGATAGTCGCGACAGGCGGACTGTCATATCCTTCTACCGGTTCGACAGGTGACGGTTATGGTTTTGCCAGGAAGCTCGGACACGACATTGTGCCTACAAGACCGTCTCTGACGGCGCTTGTACCGCAAAATTATAATTTCTCTCTGGCCGGTCTTACCTTGAAAAATGTGCAGCTTTCCTTGTTGGTGGACGGCGGTGAGGTGCAGAGGGAGTTCGGAGAATTGTCCTTTACAATGGGCGGTATTGAGGGCGCTTTGGGATTCAGAGTCAGCCGTAAGGCCGTGGATGCTCTCAACGCGGGGAAAAAAGTGGAAGCGGTGATAGATCTTAAGCCGGCGGTGAGTGAGACTGAGTTGCGGGACAGGATACAGCGGGAATATGTCAAGGAGCTGCGTTTCTCCAAATTTTTAGAACATTTTTTGCCCTTGCAGGCAGTGAAGCCGTTTATGGATGCCAATCCGTCGCTCAATGTCCATAATATGCCTGTGAGGCTCAAGCGTTGGGTATTTGCGATAAAGGGCTATGTGGACTATAGCAGGGCGGTGGTGACAGCAGGAGGTGTCAGCCTGAAGGAAATATCACGCAAGACTATGGAGTCCAAGTTGGTACCTGGACTTTATTTCGCAGGAGAGGTGATGGATCTGGATGCCGATACGGGAGGATACAATCTTCAGATAGCGTTCTCTACGGCAGCTGCTGCGGTAAGGGCGGCCATGCTCAGTGTATAATGACGCTAATGCGGCCTTCGATTCCGAAATCGGCTGTCAGGTGGCTGTTGCGCGGGAGCTCAACCGGATCGTCAAGCTCAAACGCTATGAAATCGCCTGTTCTGACAGAGCAGTATCTGCTGATGTTCTCAAATCTCATGTACAGTTCCTGGGCTGAGGGCAGTGATGTGACTGATGATTTGACCAGGCCGTTTATCTTTATGATATAGGGTCTTGATTCGGAAAGGTATGTGGCGGCTTTTTCTATAGGAATCAAATCATACGGTATGACAGTCGAGTAATCCAACGCGTTCTGGATGAAAGTCCTGTCGCTTTCCTGTGTGACTACGGTATTGATATCGGCTTTGATGATTATGCCGCAAGTGAATGGCCCCATGTACCGTGGGGCAAAGCGGGCCGGTACTGATTTCCCTGATCTTTCAGAACGGAAACACAGCACGGGTACGGCACTAACGGAATCCACATAGTCGGGAATATAGAAATCCGTCAGCGCCCTTATCAGCGTAGAGTCGGACCGGAAATAAAAATGTCCGTTCCTTAGTGGGGAGATCAGGATGTTCACTTTGCGGACATCTTTAGTTTGATCTCAGTGAGAACCTTCTTGGTGTCGAGAGTAAAATCCCCGTTCATCATCCAGGAATAGTAGCTGGGCTCCTTGCGCAGCACTTCCTCGACGCTTTTCCCTTTGTGTTTTCCGAAGTTGAACACGGGGACATCATGCTCGTTGTATATGATGCGGCCCGCGTAATCGGCGAATTTGGTCTTGGATGAGAATTCGGCCAAAAAGCCTATGTCGTTCTGCAGCGTTTCCTGGTATTTGTCCAGCTGTGCCTGGAGTATCTCGTATGTGGCCATAGTGTCGGCCTGGGCTGAGTGTGCATGCTCCAGGTCTTTGTGGCAATAGAACTTGTATGCTGCTGACAGAGTCCTCTGTTCCATCTTGTGGAAGATATTCTGTACATCAACGAGCTTCCTGCGGCGGAAATCGAAGTCCACGCCTGCCCGCAGGAACTCCTCGTATAAAACGGGAATGTCGAATTTGTTGGAGTTGTATCCGGCAATGTCGCATCCTTCCATCCAGGCAGCCAGGGATTTGGCTATCTGTTTGAATGTGGGGCAGTCCTTGACATCCTCGTCATGTATGCCGTGAATCCTTGTGGCTTCCTCGGATATGTGGATTGTGGGATTGATCCTGCGGGTCTTTATGTCCGTAGTGCCGTCGGGCATGACCTTTACCATCGATATCTCGACAATCCTGTCAGTGGCGACATTGAGTCCGGTGCTCTCTATGTCGAAAAATATAATCGGGTTCTTGAGTGCCAGTTTCATGGTGGTATGTGTTAGTTGGGAATACGGATGGGCATCAGCAGAGAGCAGATGTCCTCGTCAGGATTGTGCTCCTCGGCGGCGACGATAAGAGCGGCCCTGGCGGGGTCGGCCAGCTCGAAGCATATCTCCTCGTACGGCAGATTGGACAGAATCTCAATGAGGAATGTGGATTTGAATCCGATGTCCATGGGTTCTCCGTCATATTGGCAGGGCAGGTTCTCATGCGCTGATATGGAGAATCCGGTATCCTGCGCCGAGATGACAAGGCTGTTGAATGAGAGGGAGAATTTCATGCTGGATGTGGCCTGGTTGGAGCATACGGATACCCGCTTTGCCGCGTTGAGCAGGGTAGTCCTGCTTATTATCATCTTGTTCTGGTTGTTCTTGGGTATTACGGTCCTGTATGCCGGGTAGGTGCCGTCCACCAGTCTGCCCACCATAAGGCATCCGTCGAATTCGAAGTGCGCGTTCTTTCCGTCGAAAGTAACAGTCACATCTCCGTCGCTTTTTGCCAGCATGCCCCTGAGTATGGCGGCTGGTTTCTTCGGCAGGATGAAAGACGACTTGTTGTCGGCCTTTATGTCCTCCCTTGTGTAGCAGACGAGTTTATGGGAGTCAGAAGCCACAAGTGATGTGGACTGTGGGGACAGGTCGAAAAGAACTCCGTTCATTACGGGCCTGAGCACTTCGTCGGCCGTGGCGTAGAGTGTGTATCCGAGGCCTGAGGAAAGTGATTCTGCGGGAATCCTGATGGATACGGCGGTCTCGTCCATGGCCGGCAGTTCCGGATAGTAGTCCGCCTGGAAGAACGGTATCTTCTGTGCGCCTGTGGCCCAGCTTATCTGCAGCGTGGTGTTGTCCTCCATAGTCTTGAGCTCTATGGGCATCTCGGGAAACTCCTTGAGGGAATCGGTCAGAATCTTGGCCGGTACGGCGGCAGCACCTTCTTCTTTCACCTCGTCAACCGGAATGACTGTTCTTAGTGTCGTCTCCGAATCGGAGGCAGTGACTTCCAGAGAAGTGCCCCGGAGGACAAACAGGAAATTGTCCAGAATGGGAGTCGTGGTCTTGTTTGAAATCACTCTTAGACCGGAGAGCAGTCCGCGTAAAAGTTCTGTACTCGATATTGTAAAATTCATCTTATAGTGTGTTTTGGTTTCGTTTTTGAGTCACAAATATAGGAAAAATCTGGCATATAATTTGAGTTGTCAGTAACCAAAATCAAAAAATTGACGGAATATGAAAAACAAGAACTGGTTGATAGTGCTTGCTGCAGTGGCGGCAGGTGCGCTTGCAGGTTACTTTACAGTTAAAGTGGCTGGCAATAAGAGTGTTGAAACATATGTGTATCCTGACAGTGTTGTCGCTCCTGTCAGGAATGTCAGTATTTCAGGCGAATATCCGGACTTTACTTATGCAGCTGAGTCATCGGTCAATGCCGTGGTGTATGTGAAGGTAGTAAAGCACGGAGTGCAGCCTCAGGAACCGTCGTCGCTGTTTGAGTACTTTTTCGGCTTCGAGGGAGTTCCGCGGGATCAGGTGGGTGCCGGTTCCGGAGTTATAATATCCGAGGACGGATATATTGTCACCAACAATCATGTAGTGGCAGGGGCCACTGAGATAGAGGTGACTATCGGGGACAAGAAGACATTCGATGCCGAGATTGTGGGAACCGACCCGGCCACCGATGTGGCGCTTCTGAAGATCGATGCCAGGGGTCTGCCCACCATACCTTTAGGGAACTCGGACGAGTTGCGGCTCGGAGAATGGGTGCTTGCAATCGGCAATCCTTATGGCCTGACATCCACGATTACGGCCGGTATAGTCAGTGCCAAGGGACGGTCGATGCCCAATTACAGCAGGGAGTTCAAACTCGAGTCCTTTATCCAGACGGATGCCGCCGTCAACCCGGGTAACAGCGGCGGAGCCTTAGTCAACATCAAGGGCGAGTTGGTCGGAATCAATACGGCGATTGTCTCGCAGACAGGCTCTTATACAGGATACTCCTTTGCGGTGCCTGTCAATATCATCAAGAAGATAGTGTCTGATTTCAAGGACTTCGGTTCTGTTCAGAGGGCTGTTCTCGGAATATCCATGCTGGATAATAACGATGCGTTGAAAGAGAAAATGAAACTTTCCACGAATGAGGGCGTATATATAGCTGAGGTAGTCATAGGAGGTGCTGCCGAGGCTGCTGGAGTGAAGGAGGGGGATGTCCTGCTGTTAATCGATTCAATTGAGATATCGAAAGGTACTAAGGTGCAGGAAATCATCAACCAGCATCGTCCCGGCGATGAAATCGAGCTGACGGTCATGAGGGGAAAGGAGATTTTGAATATCAAGGTCGGACTCATCGGCAGGGAGACTCAGGAGATGAACGCCTACAACCGCCAGGGCAATGTAAATCTCTTCGGAGCACAGCTTGTGCCTGCTCCGAAAAGCGAGCTTGAGAAGCTCGGGCTCAAGAGCGGGGTAAAGGTCGCTTCTGTGGACAAGGGCAAGATACGGGACGCAGGTATAGGCAAGGGATTTATCATTACCTATATTAATAATAACCCTGTCGCCACGCCTCAGGATGTTGCGGCCGAGGTTAAGAAGGCTAAGAGGTCCCTGTTGATCGAAGGCTTCTATCCCGACGGCAACCTCTATTATTACGGAATAGGTTTATAAAATATAATGAGACAGCTTAAGATTACAAAATCGATTACCAACCGTGAGAGTGCCTCTCTCGACAAATATCTTCAGGAGATAGGCAGGGAGGAGCTCATCGGGGTGGATGAGGAAGTGGAGTTGGCACAGAGAATCCGCAAGGGCGACCAGAAGGCTCTTGAGAAACTGACGAAGGCCAATCTCCGCTTCGTCGTTTCTGTTGCGAAACAGTATCAGAATCAGGGATTAAGCCTTCCGGACTTGATTAACGAGGGGAACCTCGGTCTTATCAAGGCGGCTGAGAAGTTCGATGAGACCCGCGGTTTCAAGTTCATCTCCTATGCCGTGTGGTGGATACGTCAGTCCATTCTCCAGGCGCTTGCGGAGCAGTCGAGGATAGTACGTCTTCCTCTGAACCAGGTAGGTTCGCTCAACAAGATCAACAAGGCACTCTCCAAGTTCGAGCAGGACAACGAGAGGATGCCGTCACCGGATGAACTGGCCGAGATACTGGATATCCCGAGGGACAAGATTGCCGATACCCTCAGGGTTTCGGGCCGCCATGTCTCCGTGGATGCTCCTTTTGTGGAGGGAGAGGACAACAGTCTCCTCGACGTGCTGGTCAACAACGACTCCCCCAACGCCGACAAGGGTCTGGTCAACGAGTCGCTCAACAAGGAGATAGAGAGGGCCCTGTCCACGCTTACCGAGAGGGAGAGGGATATCGTCAAGGATTTCTTCGGTATCGGTACTCAGGAGATGACCCTGGAGGAGATAGGCGAGAAGTTCGGCCTGACACGCGAGAGAGTGCGCCAGATCAAGGAGAAGGCCATCCGCCGTCTCAGACACAGCAACCGCAGCAAGCTGCTCAAGAGCTATCTCGGATAAAAACGCAACCTTCTAAAATCTATCATATAATGAGGAAAACAACAATAGCGGCCGCAGCCGTGACAGCACTTATGATGACATCATGTGACAACCATAATCCGCTTCTCGAGGAGTGGAACACACCGTTCGGAATAGCTCCTTTCTCCGAGATCAGGGCGGAACATTATAAACCGGCGATACTCAAGTCCATTGAGGAACACAATAAGGAGATTGACGCCATAATCAACAATCCCGAGGAGCCTACTTTCGAGAACACAATCGTGGCTTTGGATAATTCCGGAGAACTTTTCAACAGGATATATGCCGTATTCTCCAACGGAGCGTCCATCAACGCCACGCCCGAGATAATGGCTTTGGAGACCGAGCTGGCACCTGTTGTAAGTGACCATTTTAACAGCATATCCATGAACGAGGGACTGTTCGCGCGTATCAAGACATTGTACGACAACAGGGACAGCCTCGGTCTGGAACCTGATCAGATGCGTCTGCTCACCGAGACATACAAGAGCTACGAGAGGTCCGGAGCTACTCTTTCCGCGGACAAGAAGGAGGAGCTCCGCAAGATCAATTCCCGTATTTCGGAGCTTCAGCTGCAGTTTGAGCAGAATGTCCTGAAGGAGACAGCTGACTTTACGCTCGTAGTGGAGGACAGCGCTGATCTCAGCGGACTTCCCAAGACTTCTGTGGATGCGGCTGCGCGCCGTGCCGAGGAAAAGGGAATGGGCGGATTTTGGGCTTTCGGCCTGGACAATGCCAGTCTGATGCCTTTCCTGCAGTTTGACGACAACAGGGATTTGAGGACAAAACTGTTGGACGGATATCTGAGCAGGGGTAACAATGACAATGAGAACGACAACAAGGCTATAGTAGCCGAGCTTGTGAGACTGAACAACCGTAAGGCAAAAATCCTCGGTTATGACAATTACGCTCAGTACGTGCTTGAGGACAGGATGGCCAAGACTCCCGAGGCTGTATATGATCTTCTGAACCGCCTGTGGACTCCGGCCCTCAATTCTGCCAAGGTCGAGCTTGCCGATATGGCGCCCCTTGCCGAAGCGCAGGGCGTTAAGGAGCTTACAGCCGCTGACTGGAGATATTATTTCGAAAAGGCCAAAGCCGAAAAATTCAACTTCTCCGAGGATGACCTCCGTCCTTATTTCCAGTATGACAATGTGCGTGAGGGTATTTTCTATGTGGCCAACCGTCTTTACGGCATAACATTCGAGCCGCTGAACAATGTGCCTGTCCCTGTTCCGGAGGCCCAGGCCTTCCTTTGCAAGGACGCTGACGGCAGCCAGCTCGGCGTAATCTTCATGGACATGTTCGCCCGTCCCGGTCTCAAGAGAGGCGGCGCATGGTGTACAGGATATCGTGAGCAGCATTACAAGGACGGAGAGAGGGTTCTGCCCATAGTGTCCATAGCCGGAAACTTCACCCGTGGACACGGCGATACACCTGCTCTGCTGAGTCCCGACGAGACAGAGACATTCTTCCATGAGTTCGGTCATGCTCTTCAGTCCCTGCTCCAGCAGGTGAGATATGTCGGCAACGCTCCCATGACCAGGGATTTCGTGGAGCTGCCCTCGCAGATCAACGAGCACTGGGCATTCGAGCCTGAAGTTCTTAAAGTGTATGCCAAGCATTATCAGACAGGGGAGGTGATACCTCAGGAACTGGTCGACAAGCTGGACCGCTCCGGCAAGTACGGTCAGGGCTTCGCTACCACCGAGTATCTGGCTGCGTCTCTTCTCGACATGGACTATTTCATCATGAACGATGTTCCCGAGAATCTTGACGTCAATGAGTTCGAGGCCCGTACTCTCGGAGAGAGAGGCCTGCTGCCCCAGATACCGCCCCGTTACCGCTCCACCTATTTCACTCATGTGTTCGGCGGAGGCTACACCGTAGGCTATTACAGCTATATCTGGGCCGAGCTTCTTGATGCCGACGCATATCAGGCATTCAAGGAGACAGGGGACATATTCAACCAGGATGTCGCCCGCAGGTTCCGTAAGGAGATACTTGAGAAGGGAGGAGAGGATGACGCCATGACTCTCTATCTCAATTTCAGAGGCAAGGAGCCTTCTATTGACCCGCTCCTGGAGAACAGGGGACTGAAATAATAAATGAAGTCTATGAATCAGGAACAATTTATCCAAGATAAAGTGAGAACAGCGCTGGAAGCCCTTTACGGAGCTTCCGGCGCTAATTTGCCGATACAGGTCCAGGCGACAAGAAAAGAGTTCGAGGGCGATGTGACGCTTGTTGTGTTTCCGCTGCTCAAGACCAGCCGCAAGTCTCCCGAGGCCACGGCTCAGGAGATAGGGGAGTGGCTGAATGCCAACGTTCAGGAAGTGGAATCCTTCAATGTGGTGAAGGGATTTCTCAATATCAGGATGGCTGCGTCGTTCTGGAAGGAGGTCTATGACGGTATTGTGTCGTACAGAGATTTCGGACATCTGCCGGCTTCCGGAAAGACAGTGATGGTCGAATACTCCTCGCCCAATACCAACAAGCCCCTGCATCTGGGACACATCCGCAATATCCTTTTAGGCTGGTCGGTGTCAAGGCTGCTGGAAGAGAACGGCCATAAGGTAATCAAGACCAATATCGTCAATGACCGCGGCATCCATATATGCAAGTCCATGATAGCCTGGAAGAAGGCAGGCAACGGCGTGACTCCGGAGTCCTCCGGCAAGAAAGGCGACCATCTTGTGGGTGACTTTTATGTAAAGTTCAACGACCTTTACAAGGCCGAGGTGGCTGAGCTGGAGGCGAAGGGTATGAGCAAGGAGGAGGCTGAGGAGAATGCGCCTATTCTGCAGGAGGCCCGTCAGATGCTGGTGAAGTGGGAGCAGGGTGACAAGGAGACCGTGGAACTGTGGAAGATGATGAACTCGTGGGTCTATGCCGGTTTCGATGAGACATACAAGGCTCTCGGAGTCGGTTTTGACCGTGTGTATTACGAGTCGCAGACATATCTGCACGGCAAGTCTCTGGTGGAGGAAGGACTGCGCAAGGGAGTGTTCGAGAGGGCAGAAGACGGTTCGGTGTGGTGCGATCTGACATCGGACGGCCTGGACCGCAAGCTGCTGCTGCGCAAAGACGGTACATCTGTGTATATCACCCAGGATCTGGGAACGGCTGTAGAGCGGTTCACTGAGTACAATCTGGACGAGCATGTGTATGTGGTCGGCAACGAGCAGAACTATCATTTCCAGGTACTCAAGCTGATCCTGAAGAAGCTGGGTTTCGCATGGGCGGACAGTATCTATCATCTCTCATACGGAATGGTGGAGCTGCCTGAAGGCAAGATGAAGTCCCGTGAGGGGACTGTCGTGGATGCCGATGACCTGCTGGAGAAGATGTACAATACGGCCAGGGAGACATCTTTGGAACTGGGTAAGCTGGCGGACATGAGCCCGCAGGAGCAGGACGAGCTTTTCCGCACGCTCAGTCTGGGAGCCTTGAAATATTTCATTATCAAGGTCGATCCCAAGAAGACCATGCTGTTCGATCCGAAGGAGTCCATCGACTTCAACGGTAATACAGGTCCGTTCATACAGTATACCCATGCCCGTATATGTTCGATTCTCCGTAAGGCCGCCGAGGCCGGTTACAAGGCAGCCGTACATGAGTCTGTTGTATTCAACGATAAGGAGATAAGCATCATCAAGCTGCTCAACCAGTATCCTCAGAAGGTGGCTGAGGCCGGTACGGCTTTGTCTCCGGCCCTGATAGCCAATTATGCCTACGACCTGGCAAAAGAGTTCAACCAGTATTATCACGATGTGTCCATACTTAAAGAGGAAGATGCGCTCCTGAGGGACGCCAGGCTGTCACTCATCAGCACTATTGCATCGGTTCTGGTAAAGGCCATGGATATTCTCGGAATCCGTCTGCCTGAGAGGATGTAGACAATGACTGAGCAGATACAGGCCGCCTATATGTTTCCCACCTCTGTCAAGGAGGCGGAGAGACTCGGGTGGGATTATATCGACATCGTTATTTTTTCAGGAGACGCCTTTATTGACCACCCTTCTTCGGGTACGGCGATGATTGCCCGTGTCCTGCAGAGGGAGGGCTACCGTGTGGCAGTCGTTCCTCAGCCCAACTGGCAGGACGACCTGCGGGATTTCCGTAAGTTGGGAGCCCCGCGTCTTTTTTTCGGAGTCAACTCCGGAGCCATGGACTCGATGGTCAACCATTACACCGCTGCCAAGCGTCTGCGCAGTGACGATGCCTATACTCCCGGAGGTAAGGCCGGACACCGTCCCGACTATGCCGTGACCGTCTATACTCGCATACTGAAGCGTCTTTATCCTGATGTCCCGGTAGTTATCGGAGGTATAGAGGCTTCCCTGCGGCGTCTGGCCCATTATGACTACTGGCAGGACCGGCTTTTCCCTTCAGTCCTGCTGGACAGCGGGGCCGACTGCCTTATCTACGGCATGGGCGAGCGTCCCGTCACAGCGGTGGCCAGAGCCATAGAGGCGGGGCGGAGTCTCAGGGATATTCCGCAGACAGCGTTTTTCAGCAAGGGAGCTCCGGAGCCGGGGGAAGGCAGAATTGTCCTTAACTCATTTGACCGTATGCTTGCCGACAGGGATGCGTTCATAGATAATTTCAATGTCGAGGAAAGGGAGGCCAACCGTCTTCATGCCGCTACTCTCATCGAACCTTATTCCGACGGTTATGTGCAGGTCAATCCGCCGTTCCCGCCGGAAACTACGGAAGAGATAGATTCCTACTACGGGCTGCCGTTTACCAAACAGCCGCATCCGAGATACAGGGGCAAGGACATACCGGCATGGGAGATGATAAAGAACTCCGTCACTATTCACCGGGGTTGCTTCGGAGGTTGCAGTTTCTGTACTATTGCCGCACATCAGGGCAAATTTATACGCAGCAGGAGCGAGGAGTCTATAGTGCGTGAGATAGAAAGGCTGACCCATATGCCGCATTTCAAGGGAGTTGTTTCGGATGTAGGTGCTCCGACCGCCAATATGTACGGGCTTCACGGCAGGGACGGGCACAGGTGCTCGGTGTGCTCCCGCAAGTCGTGCCTGTTTCCGTCCAGATGTCCCAATATGGAACACTCGCACCGCAGGCTGCTCCAGCTCTACAGGAGGATAATGGATGTTCCCGGAGTGAGAAAGGCCTTTATCGGAAGCGGTATCAGATACGACCTTTTCCTCGACAGGGACGGTTTTCTGGACGAGTATTCCCGGAAATACCTCCGGGAGGTGGTCGTCAACCATACCTCGGGATGGTTCAAGGTCGCACCGGAGCACACCGAGGGCCATGTACTGAAGCTCATGTCGAAACCTTCCTTTGAGTTGTTCGCCGTACTTCGAAGGGAGTTCGACCGGATTGCCGCACAGGAGAGGCTTCCGTACCGTATAGTCCCGTATTTCATATCCTCCCATCCCGGCTGTACGCTGCAGGACATGAAAGCATTGTCTAAGAATAAGGAACTCAGAGGAATACGCTTGGAACAGGTTCAGGATTTCACGCCAACACCCATGACTGCCTCCTCAGTGATGTTCTATACTGGGAAAGACCTGTCCAAGCGTCCTGTTTTCGTGGAAAGGGATATAGCAGGAAAGAAAATTCAAAAATCTCTTTTTTTTAGAAAAAATGCACTATAATTGCACCGTTTTTAAAAGAAAGAAGGAATAATCAATATGGAAACAAAGCATCCAAAGAAAAGAGCAGTAATAAGCTATGACAATATGTCACCTGAGCTTCAGGCGGCGTTCAAGGAAAAATACCCGAGGGGATATTCTGACTATATGGGCGATATCTTCAAGGTGGACAAGCCCGACGGTACATTTTTCTATGCTGTCTCTGTGGAGATTCCCGATGCGATTTACCTTGTGAAGATAGATGTGGACATAGATGACTACGAAAAGGCAGAGAACGAGCTCTTTGATGACGATGATGCGGTAGATGAAGTTCCTGAGATAGAAGGTGATGTTTTCCCCGGTGACGCGGAGGATATGCAGGGAGGCGATGACCAGATGGACGATTAGACCGCTCATCTGGCTCAAGCACCGGCCTGAGCAGACGATGCTCATGATCTTAGCCGTGATAGTGGGGCTGGGAAGCGGTGCTGCGGCGGTTGTTCTGAAAAAACTCATAGAACTTATAGGGGAGTTGCTCACTGGCTGGTTCGATGCCTCGTGGAACAATCTCTTTCTTCTGATTTATCCCGGAATCGGTATGCTCTTATCACTGCTTTTTGTAAAGTATGTGGTAAAGGATGATATAGGGCATGGCGTGACGAAGGTGCTGTTTGCCATCTCCAGGAATAATTCCAGAATCAGAAGCCACAATATGTGGTCCTCATTATTCTCAAGTTCGGTGACAATAGGTTTCGGCGGTTCGGTGGGAGCCGAGGCTCCGATAGTGTATACCGGTGCCGCGATAGGCTCCAATGTGGCCCGTTCGCTCGGCCTTTCCTACAGGCACATGACCATTCTGCTGTGTTGCGGAGCGGCCGGGGCCGTGGCCGGTATATTCAAGGCTCCTATGGCGGGAGTGCTGTTCACACTCGAGATACTGCTGTTCAATATCTCCATGTCGTCCATCCTTCCGCTGCTGCTCTCATCCGTGACGGCGACCACCGTATCCTATCTTTTCTTAGGACGGGATGTGGCCTTTACCAGCACGGTGGATCCGTTTGCGATGGGCAATATTCCGTATTATATCATCCTCGGAGTCCTTTGCGGATTCGTATCCCTTTATTTTCTAAGAACTACCCTGTCTCTGGAGGACAGGATCAAGAAGATACGCAATCCGTTCAGCCGCTGGGCTATCTGTGCCTCTTTGCTCGGCGTCCTGATATTCCTGTTCCCGCCTCTTTTCGGAGAAGGCTATGTCTCGCTGGGACACATGCTTCAGGGACATCCCGACAGTGTTCTGGATAATTCCGTATTTGCCGCCATATTCCAGTATAAGTGGGTTATCCCGATATATTTTGCCATGGCATTGGTCCTGAAAGTGTTCGCCATGTCGTTCACCAATGCCGGAGGAGGTGTCGGAGGTACTTTCGGTCCGACCCTTATCGTCGGAGGTATAGCCGGCTTCATCCTTGCCAGGACCATCAACCTGATGGGTTTCCATGCTCTGCCGGAGGCCAATTTCGCGCTGGTCGGCATGGCCGGGCTTATGGCCGGAGTGATGCAGGCGCCGATGACGGCCATTTTTCTGATAGCTGAGATTACAGGCGGCTATTCGCTTCTGTTGCCGCTGATTATCGTTTCCGCAATATCATTCGCCACGATGAGAGTGTTCGAGCCGTTTTCTATATACTCAAAGCGTCTGGCCAAAAGCGGAGACCTTATCACGCACAACAGTGACCGGGCCGTCCTGACCCTTCTCCAGACATCGGACCTGGTGGAGACGGACTTCACTTCCGTCCGGTTGGATGACACTTTGGGAGATCTGGTCAAGGCAGTGGCCCGCTCCACCCGCAATCTCTATCCCGTCCTGGATGACGCCGGAGTCTATCGCGGCTACATCGGACTGGACGATATCCGTAAGATCATGTTCGACAAGGACCAATACGAGACGACCAAGATTTATACCCTGATGAAGAACGCTCCCGCCACAGTCCTGTCCACTGACCGTATGGACAGCGTGATGGAGAAGTTCGACAAGACCGGTGCGTGGAACCTGCCGGTGGTTGACGAGGACGGCCGCTATGTCGGCTATGTCTCCAAGTCCAAGATATTCTCGTCGTACAGGCAGCGTCTTCAGGATGTCTCCTGCGATTAAATATGCGTTATAACGGGCAAACTGCTGCGGCATTATCGGAATCATGGCTCAGTCATTTACATCAGGAAACTCCTTCGCCTTGAACCTCAATGCCTTGCATTTTACCCATTCTAACTCATATTTAGTTCGGAAAAATTTTCGTATTTTCGTAAAAATATTGACTGTATGGAAAGTTTGTATGTCAATCATATTGCGGAACTGATGTCCGTGGCTCCCTGGAGGGTGGAGCATTGTGTGGAACTGATAGCCGAGGGGGCGACCGTGCCGTTTATCTCGCGCTACCGCAAGGAGCGTACAGGCGGCTTGGACGAGGCGCAGGTGGCGGAGATAAAGCATTACTGCCAGAAATTCGATGAACTTGCCAAGCGTAAGGCTTCGGTGCTGGAAAGTATTGCCTCGCAGGAGAAGCTGACCCCGGAGCTGGAGAAACAGATCAGTGAGTGTCTGGACCCGGTGGTGCTGGAGGACCTGTATCTGCCTTTCCGTCCCAAGCGGAGGACCAAGGCCTCTGTCGCCCGGGAGAAAGGCCTGGAGCCGTTGGCCGAAGCTATATTTTCCTGCAAATCAAGGAACCCGGAGAAAGATGCCGCGGCTTATGTGTCGGAGCAGGTTCCCGATGCGGAAAGTGCGCTCTCAGGCGCCCGGGACATTATGGCCGAGTGGATATCAGAGTCCGTGCCGGTCAGGGAGATGATGCGCCGATCATACGGCAAGTACGGCAGATTGACTGCTAAGGTGGCCCAGGGTGTGGACCAGGAGAGCGAGGAGGCATCGAAATACCGGAATTATTTCAAATTCTCGGAAGATATCTCCAGGGCACCGTCCCACAGGGTACTGGCCGTGCTGCGCGGAGCCCGTGAGGGAGTGCTGAGCGTGAAAGTTGATGTTGACAGAGACCGGACTTTAGACAGGATATATTCGTCAGTATTGCGCGGAAAGCCGTCGCCTTCGGAGGCTGCTGCCTTGGAGATAGACTATGCGGTGGAGGATGCGTTCAAGCGTTTGCTGCATCCGTCTATTGAGAACGAGACCCTTCGTGCGGCTAAGGAAAGGGCGGACATAGAGTCGATAAAGGTGTTCGGAGAGAATCTGCGCGAGCTTCTGATGGCACCGCCCCTCGGACAGAAACGGGTGCTGGCCATTGACCCCGGCTTCCGTACAGGCTGCAAGGTGGTCTGTCTGGATGCCCAGGGAGCCTTGCTGCACAACGATACGATATATCCTCATCCGCCTCGTAATGAGCGTACCATGGCAATGAAGAAGATATCCAATATGGTGGAGTCGTATAAGATAGAGGTGATAGCCATCGGTAACGGTACGGCCGGAAGGGAGACGGATGCGTTCATCAAGAAGATAGCCCTGCCGGAGGGAGTGCGGGTATATTCGGTGAGCGAGGACGGAGCGTCGGTGTATTCGGCCTCGCCAGTCGGCAGGGAGGAGTTCCCTGAGTACGATGTGACTGTGCGCGGAGCCGTATCCATCGGACGGCGTATCATGGACCCGCTGGCCGAGCTGGTGAAGATAGATCCTAAGTCTATAGGAGTGGGGCAGTACCAGCATGATGTGGATCAGACTCTGCTGAAAGAGCGTCTGGACGAGGTGGTTGAGAACTGTGTCAACAGCGTGGGTGTCAATCTCAATACGGCTTCGAGGCATCTGCTCTCCTATGTGTCTGGTGTGGGTCCGGCCATGGCCCGCAATATCGTAGAGTACCGTGATGAGCACGGGGCATTCGCCTCACGCCGTGAGCTGCTTAAAGTCAAAAGGCTTGGGGACAAGGCTTTTGAGCAGTGCGCCGGCTTTCTGCGCATACCGGGTGCGGCTGATCCTCTGGACAATACCGCCGTACACCCCGAGCGTTATCCTCTGGTCAAGAGGATGGCTGCGGATGCCGGTGTGGATGTGGCCGAGCTTATCGCCCGCAAGGATTTGCGGGATGCCGTAGACCTGAAAGCCTATGTGTCCGACGAGGTGGGTATGCCGACCCTGACCGACATCATGCAGGAGCTGGACAAGCCGGGCCGGGATCCCAGGGCCTCGTTCAAGGTGCTGGAGTTCGCCGAGGACATACATACTATAGAAGATGTCAAGCCTGGAATGGAACTGCCCGGTATCGTGACCAATGTGACTGACTTCGGGGCGTTTGTGGATTTCGGTATCAAGCAGAACGGCCTGATACATGTTTCCCGTATGGGGTCGGTCGGAGCTGACGGCCGTCATCGCCGTGTGGCCCGTCCCTCCGATGTCCTCAAAGTACATCAGCATGTCCGTGTCCGTGTCATCGACGTTGACCTCCAGCGCAGCCGCATTGCCCTGGAACTCCTCGGCTGATCCGTCGCCCTTTTCACAAGACCGCCGGCAGCTCATATCCTTTCAACGCCGCACTTCCAGACCGGCCCATGCCCGTTTCTGAACCGACGGTGCAGTCAGGATAGTGATGGTGCTGATTATCAATGGCTTTTCTTTTAGTGCTGCACATTTGGCCATGTTTGAAAGTGCTCAAATGTGCAGTGTGTCATGTAAGTCGTTGTGAATCAGATATGATTTTCCAGTCACCGCACCGGCGCTTCAAATTTGTCAGATATAGCGGCGTCAGAACTTGCCTCTGAAAAGTACGCTTCGCTATCCCTCTCACCGCATACGCAGCGGGCTCCTCCCGTTCACGAAATCACGGGCGATTACGCTTTTCAGAGACAAATTCTGCTGCCGCTGAGAGTTACAACATGTTTTTTAGCAGAGACGGTTCTGTCATAGTTAAACGTGCGAGTTGTTTCCGACTCAGTCGATAACGATTGTGGAGGATCTTGGCCAGACGGTATCGGTCTTCGATGCTGAGTAAATCTGCGGATGACTTCTGAAATGTTTCTTCGCACAGCTCTTTTATAGTTCCTGAAAGTTCTTCATCGGAGTATTTTGTCTTATGCAGGATATCGACGGAGAGTTCCATTTCCATGTTCTCATTCCGTGACATGGCATACATCAGTCTTGCAGGTGATCTGAACAGATTCTCGACATATTCGAAATCCACATAACATTCCGGCAGTATCAGCCCCTTTTCAGTAAGGATGTATTCATCAAGCAATGTGGTCTGAGAATGAAGCAACTCCCGTTTGCTCCGATAGCTTAGAGTTCCGATTTTTTTGCCAAGTCTGCCGCTGTCCGGTTTCTTAAAGTACAGCGAGGCTGAGCTCCAGTCGTAATGATAAGGCATGAGTCTTATCCCTGCGGAGACAGGATTGCGAAGGACATATCCTATCGCTTTCATCAAATAGTCGTCATCGTTTATATGCTTGATGCAGATATCTGTACTGCTTAGATTTGTGAGAGCAGTCAGCCGTTTTTTATATTGTGTAATAAATTTCCTGCAGTTATCTTCTTCTCCATGGGCGATAAAGTGTACATGATTGCTCATCAGGCAGAAAGCCAATATCGTCACCTGATTCCCGACAGCGCATACCGGTATGCTGTTCATACCGTAGATATAATCCGTGTCGCTTTTGAAAATCACATTCTTCTCCAGCCCGTCCGTACAAATATGCCAATGATTTTCCATACAGCAAAGCTAAATAAACTTTTTCTTCCTCCAAATCGCTGACATTAAGTTTTTTACGCAAGTTGTGAAACGAATGAAGATTAATTATCTCAAAAAGAATATGAATCTTGCCGGAGAATAATTGTTCGAAAATAATATAATATGTTGGATAAATAATATATATTTGTGAGTGAAAATCCTGTGAAGGATATTTGAAAAGACATATTGAAGCGTTAGCTTTTATTCGTGCCATCTGAAATTTCGACACTTTTAGATTATAGCACAATGAATAAAGTTCAACGCTCACGTTGCTTAATGCTACGTGGGCTTTATTCATTTGTTTGTGCTATAGGTAGTCGAAAACCTCAGATGGCAGACGAAGAGTGAAGTCCACTTTTTTATGTCTATTAATAAACTTTAAATTAATAGATTATGGAAAATTCAGTAGCGACAAGTTCTAAAAAGAGAAACGGTTTTGTGACCTTCTGGCTATGGTTGGGAATCATAGCAAATGTAATTTCCCCTATTTATACCACAATAACATACATGGGTATAGTTCGGTATGTGGATGAATATTATGTATATGGGCTGATTGTCGTTGCAATTATTTCGGCGGTGCTTCTTGTTTCGGGATATGCGTTGTTGCTGAGATGGAGGCGTAAAGGTTTCTGTTTGATAACATGGACAGCAATAATAGTGGCAGGTATAAATATCATACTCATGCATGGAATCTCCGTGCCTGTGATAAGTTTAATCACAACAGGACTTTCGGCGGTATTTGCAGTAATAATACTGAGGCTTATACTGATGTTGAGAAAAGACGGAATCAGTTGCTGGAGTTTACTTTCATAACAAAGTGTAAAATATTTTAATTTAATAGTAACATATGGAAAATCATCTTATTATCGGCTTAGGCGGTACAGGCGGAAACATTATCAAGGCTTTTAGAAAACGAGTGTATGAGGAATTCGGAACAAACAAGATTCCGAATGACAGGGTAGGAGATGTATGCGTTTCTTACATGTGGGTAGACTCGTCGACAAGGGATATGGACGAAAAGCAGTCATGGCGCACACTTGGTAAGAGCGTGGCCCTGGATGCCGGAGATAAAGTTAAAATCAACGGAGCCTCTGCCTCAATTCTCAACAGGATAGAGGATTATCCTGGCATTAATGCCTGGATCGGAGATCAGAGCATCTGGAGCAAGATTAAAGGTGGAATCACAGATGATACTGGAGGGCAGAGAAGAAGGCTTGGAAAGCTGCTTTTCGCATGGAATATCGATGACTTTAAGTACAAGTTGCTGACGCACATGGAAAACATGCGAAATATATCCAAGTCGGAAGAGATAACCTTCCATATCTGTGCGGGTCTTGCCGGTGGTACAGGAAGCGGAAGCATAGTGGATGTAGTGGCGCAGATCAGGGACATGCCTGAAACCCACGACTGCAGGATTGTCATCTATGCAAAGCTTCCGGAGACAGCGACCATGCCTCCTATGAACTGGGCATCCTCGTTAGGTTACTACAGGCCGAACGGCTATGCAGCCCTTCTGGAACTTAATGCTCTTAGTGTAAAGGAATATAAGCCTTATGATGTGTCAGGAAGGAAGGATTCTCGTACCGGCAAGGTCCGCAGGCTGCTTACTGACAGAGGAATGGATGCGTTCAACTGTGCTTATGTCTTTTCCAATGTCAATGTAGACGGAGGAGTCATAGATGTAGCCGGAGGCGGTCTCTTTGAGGTGGTGGCTGACTTCTTGTTCTATAAAATAGTAACCAGCAAGCGTGTGGGTAACATTAAACTTCAGAGTGTGGAGCAGAATGAGAACGAACAAGTCGAAGCAGAGGACGGCGTGAGAAGCAATCGTTTCATGAGTTTCGGCATAAGCCGCATCGAATATCCAGACCAGGAAATCAGGGAATACATACAGTACAGTTTTGAGAAACAGGCGGTACTTCAGTTCAAATACAATAATTGGAGTGACCTTGGCTTTATAGAGAAGCCGGAAGATGAAATCGGACTTGGATATGCGGCAGAGCTTCGCAATGATCGTAACGGGAAATTCCCCGAGTGGCGTATAGACGAGGAGCACCTGATGCTCTCTCAAAAGATTGTCGATGATAATTACTCTCAGTGGCTCCCGTTCAATGAGGACTGGGAAAAAGTATCGCAGTACAAGCAGCTGGTCAAGGATAAGGATAAGGCAGATTGGTTGACAGAACTCGAGAACCTATGCGCAAAACGCTATAAGGAGGGTTGGAGAAGTTCCGGTGTGCAGGAATTTTTCCGGAATCAGAAGGAGGAGATTAAGGGGTATGCAAGTCATATCAGGGGCCTTATAGAGCAGGACCTGTTCAAGGACTGGGACAATGGGGACAAATCCATCATAGAAGTGGAGAAGTATCTGCGGATACTTCTCGAGGTTAATGAATCGAGGATAGAGAAATTTGGAGAGAAACAGCAGAAAAAGCGTCTTGACTTGAAGGATAAGATTGAACCTAAGATATTGGAAAACAGAGAGGCGTGGAATAGGATAGGCGCATGGTCCAACATGATGGGCAAGCATGAGAAGATACTGAATGTGCATTCAGAACTTATGAAGAAAAAGTATTGTGCTATGACTGAGGTGGCCGGTTATGACTATGCACAGCAGCTTCTACGAAGGATCAATGACCAGTTGAGAGAACTCCGTGATACCGTCTGCGAACTGAAAAGACGTATGACTGACTATCTGGATATGCTTGATGTGGCTATCAGCAGTAGGTGCAAGAGCGGAGAAAGTACGACTATCGGAGAAAGTACGATTACATTCAAGATGTATGAGCCGGATAAGGTGCGGAGCCGTACTAAGAATTATATCCGCGATGACAAGCTTAACAAGGAGAATGCAATGAATGTCCGCAAGAAGATGATAGAGGAGATACATGATGACCACCCTGACTTCACGAAAATGGTCAAGAGATGTGACATGACTGTCCTTGTCAATGCGTTTGACAGTATATGCGGTGACACGGCTCAAGCACTCATTGAAAGAGAAAAAGAGAAGGGCGGTAAGGTGAATATTCTAGAGAGGATTGCATCCCAGTACGGTTACGATGAGGAGGGGCTTGGCAATTTCATAGAGGACAAGATAAGGTTGTCTGGAGTCCTTGTGAAGAAAAATGCTGAGGAAATCAGTGCCGGATCAGACAAGAGGACTTTTAAAATCTTCAATGTGCTGTTTCTTCCAGAATATGAGGATCCTCTGAATTTCAGGGAGAAATTCCAAGAAAAGTTCGAAAGCATAGCGGGTCATTGTGAAGTTGCCAAAAATTACAAGTCCAATGAAATAATAATTCTCTCTATTACCTCAGGTATCCCATTGAGATTCATCAAGGATGTGGATGTTCTTCACAGGGAGTATGAGGCCAAGATATCCGAGCCCGGTGGCGTTCAGCATAAGCTGCTGCTTCATGGTGAGGGTGATGGCTCTCAGTTTCCTTCTCTATATCCAGAGAAGTTCAATGAAGAGAAACGCGAGGAGTTCGCACCTTATCTCATCATAGGTATGGCCCTCGGCATAGTACAGTTCGGATATTTGCAAGACGGTTCCGGTAAGAGAATTTATTTTTACACCGATTCAGGCAAGGAGTATAGTCTGCACTGTCAGACTTTCCGCAATGCGGTGGAGAACATAGACGAGGAAACAGCCTATAAAATTCAGGAACTTACGCTGACTAAACTCGGTACGGCGGATTATCTGTCCAAGGCAAAACGAACTGAATTAAAAAATATCATGGATAAAGATATATCGGAGGCAGTTAAGAAAGAATGCGGGCGCAATAGAGAGGACTGGAACAGATTTGTCGAGGCAAAAAACAATGCTGCAGGAATTCTTGACGAACATGATAAAGACCGTATGACAGACTAAATCAAACTATCATGAAAGGTAAATGTACTAATTTGGACGACAATTGTCCTAATTTTAACAAAATTATAGAAGTTCCTGATGATCAGGATTTCATCTGCCCAAAATGCGGCCATCCTCTATATGAGATTGAGGGTGGCCGCAAAGGGGGGATTTCTAAAAAGGTGTTGGCCATAGTGATTACTGCTGTGATTGTGGTAATTGCCGCAGTGATAGTTGTTATTGTAGTAAATAGGAAAGACGAAATCGTGAACACAGAAGGAAATACTCCGCTCCAAGAAGAACAGCCGGAAGACACATCGTCCGATAGCTCCTTATTTCCATCAAACAAGACTCAGCCTTCGTCTGGAACAAATCCCAATGACACAAATATCCATAATCACTACAACATATTCGTATATGAAAACATTGATACAAGCAGGATCAGTATCAAATACTCTTTCGGATGGTATGAGGGCAGTACAAACACCTTCACTGTCAATGGTAGTAAAACACTGACGGTGCCTAACGGCAGCGGAACTTTGCATTTCATAGAGCGGGCACCTGTTCCGTCAAGAGATCCTGAATTGAGGTGTGAAGCCGGCGGTGGTGATTATGTTAAAGGTCAGTGGCAGAATGGAGCATTGGTTACAGGAGATCTGTACAGTGAGAATGGAAGAATGAAAAGGACTTTGGAACCCGGGTCCAGCCCTAACCGTGAGCCGCTTGATATTGAAAAACTTTATCAGCAATTCTGTCAGACGGAGGAGTGATGCGTTACGGATACAGAATATTGCTGGTGTTGCTGTCGGTGACAGTTGCACCTCAAGAATATTTCTGCCGGCAGTACGGATTCGCATCCGCCCTTCTGCAGGACTTGTCCCGTACCATACCGCCGTCAGTGTTTCCCGAAGTTTTTCCAGTGGATACTGTCGTATCATGTGGGGGAATTGTCGGAGGCGTATCCGTCCCGGTACATATAAGAAGAGATCCAAAAGGTGTAATCACCCACTTGGGGTATCATCTCGTTGAGACCGGCAGTGACGACAGGTTCTCCGAATATTCTGTAATGTTCGCCGAGCGCCTATTCTTGCAGATGTTGGTATCGGATAACAGCGGTGACCTGCTTCGCATTTATGAATCCAAAGGCGTGAGTATAGTCGTAGATGGTACAAGGCTGCTTCCCGGACAATGTATGGACAGATTGTCAGTATATGAATGGGTGTCGGATTGTAACAAATTGGCGACAACCAGATACGGCACTTATTGCGAGTTGAATCTGTCCGGTACGGGCAGCATACAGATTGTATTTCCGCTCTCCTATGAACTGATATACGGTATGAATAAAAAAGAACTGGATCTGTATATGGCGCAGTGCCTGGCGGAACGTCATGTTGTAAGTGCGGATACGGCCGTATCTGCGTATATAGACAGCTGTGTAACCGAATACAATGACAGTGTCCGGCATTTGAATGGAGATTATTACATGATACCGGAGATTAATGACTGTGTTACGGTAGTGGAAAAGGACAGCTCAGTCCGCGCGGTGTTCACTCCATCCATGCTGCCCGAGTCTTTCAGAAACGTCATGCTCAATGCGACAGGTGTTGATTTCACCTTTAATATAGCACATAGTGTGTTCGGCAGAACATTCAACTATACCTCGTCATCCGATGCATTTTACTCGTTTTTCGGAAATTGCGATCTGTATTACGGGACAACCAGTGTGAAAGACAGCTCTGTCAGCGGTGTGCTGATACTTAAGGACAGGTATTCAGACTGCGCCCATATGGCTGTTGTCTCGGCATCGGAAAGAGACTTGTTTGAAACTCATGTTGTAAAAATGTCACTTTTAACAAATATTCCTCAAAATGAGATAATGCAATGACACGTATTATAACACTTGCAGGTATACTTATAATCTTTCTCCTCCCGTCGCAGCATCTTTCGGCGCAGACATCTCTGACACAGGAGGAAGAGGAAAGCATAACATTGTCCGGTATGTATTATTCCGAATACGGTACTGGGGAGAATTACGAGACAGCCAAGAGGGAGGCCATCGTAGCATTGCAGGATATGATTGTCGGATACGCTCTTGTATCCAGCATCTCGGATAGTGAAATACTCCGTGCCGTTGAGATGAGGGCCAGCTGCGCCATGGTGGAAAGTTACGGCAACATCTGCGCTCTTGCCTGGATTCACAGGGACAGCATCATGGTCACGGCAAGTAAACCGCTCGTAAGGACTGTCGTGACAGAAACGCAGTCCGGTGGGCAGAACTATTCTATACCAGACAATCTGATGTCCTGTAAAAACATCTCTGAGTTCCGAAGGGCACTTAATTACAGCGGGTGCATATTCTCAGATATCAATTCGACGGACGGCTTTTCTGATACGGGGAAATGCCATGTGGCGGTATTCGGTCCGGACGGAAGACTCAGGCTCATCCTCTCTCCAGGGAAAAACTCGCGTACGGATATCCTGTCAGGAGAGGTGTTGGATGATTTTGAGAAATTCCTTAAATCCCCGGACTATGACTTCTGGTATTTTCTTACAATTGATTAACTGTAAATTAGCTATACTATGAATTTGAAATTATTTTCTGCGGTTGTTTTTCTCGGATGCGCTGTCGGCTTGTCAGCCTCTGCCCAGCAGCATAGCGTTGAATTCAAAATCAGACCTGAGGAGTTCCATGATCGTGTTTTGGGCAGTACGATAATCGGGAATGCCAACTACATATTCAGGGTTATTCATCAGGCGTGGCCTGATTCCGAAGAACTGTCATTTGCAGAGGAGAGGGTTACGAATGACGGAGCAAATGCTCTCGTTGACTTCTGGGGAGGCAGTCCCTTCTACTGCACAAAAGCCGGCAGTCTGAGGGTGAGGATACTCAGTACTGCTGATGGATACGAGATAAGGGATATTCCTATATGCAGGGCAAAGGCGGATATGGATAAAGACCGCTTCAGGGATGTGGTTATAAGGTTTGACAAATCCGGAAAGGTGTCAGGCTTTACGGTAGCCATGCAGCGCAACACCTATCGGGACATCATGAATCACTACGATGCCGAGTCGGTTGCGGACAAGGCGGTAATGCAGAAGATTATCTCCGAGATTGAGAACTTTGAAACAGCTTACAATACCAAAGACAGTGTGTACCTTGATGCTATATATAGCGATGACGCTCTTATAATTACCGGTAATGTAGTACAGAGAATATCTTCGGACGGTGTGGCCTATAATGACATACGTTATAAGCAGTCAAGCAAACAGGAGTATATGAAAAACCTGCGCAGAGTATTCAGGAACAATGAATGGATTAACATCAAACTGACACTGGACGGCCCGGTGTCGGACGCCATTGTTCGGTCGGTTGTCAATCCGGATATGTATGGTGTGAGCCTGTATCAGAAATGGGATTCCGAGACTTACAGCGACGAGGGATATCTGTTCCTGCTGTTCGAGATTCATGATGTGCATGAGCCGTTTACCATATGGGTAAGGAACTGGATGAATGCTTATACATATGACAAGAATGGTAAAAAAGTACCTGTGGAGTACGAGCCTTGGGAGAAGTTCACAATTGATGATGTCAGAATAAGAAATTAGGCTATGTCCAGACTAACGGTAAGTTTATTGCTGACGGTATTATGGTCGTGTGCCACTTATGCGGCTGTGCCGCAGTCACTGGGTAAGTTGAGAGTCAGTGTGGATACGACAGCTTCCGGGACAGGTGCCGATATAGCCAGTGCCAACAGTGCTTCAATTATTATATCTACGGATATCAAGGGATTGGGTCTTCAGATTTGGTCGCAAAGCATCGAGAATCCGTTGATTAAGGCGTTAGAGTATGATTCGGTGACTCATGAGTATTTCTATTCGGTGAAACCGTTGACTGGGGGTAAAAAATACACATTGACATTGACTCATAAAAGATACAGGGCTGAAAAGATAGAACTAAACCGCAGTCATTTTAAAAATGCCATGGTGCAGATCAATGTGGACGGAGATTTGCCTATAGATATTGAAAAAGAGCGCAAGCAGCCTTCTCCAGTCGAGTTGTTCGAGAGAGGAATGCAATTTTATAACGGGGACGGAATAGGTAAGAGTTATCCCAGGGCATTCAGGCTATTTCAACTTGCAGCGGATAACGGACATGCCGAGGCGATGTACTATATCGGACTGTTGTATGAGAACTGGAACAAACTTAATGAGGCGAAAAGATGGTATAAGCGGGCTGCCGGTTACTATGTCCCTAAAGCCAGTAGTGCGTTGAAACGTCTTGCCGAGGTACAAGGTGAGAGAAGGCCCCTGGGCATAGCGGTTGGATATACGGCGAGGCAGTTGAGAACTCCTGACGGGGCTTTTCCGTGGTGCGGTATAGGAGGTAGTGCAAGAAGCAGTTCTCCGGCGTGGACGGCAGGTTTGTACTGGACACCGGAGTTCAAGTACGGCCTGGGAATCCAGACTGGGATTTATGCGGACTTTGCCTCGGACAGCTATGAGGACATATCCGTCTTTGACTGCAATGTCTCAATTCCTGTAAAGGTGCAGTATCGGTACGCGATAATGAACAATCTCAGTGTTTTCGTATTCACCGGACCGGGCTTTGATATGGGTCTTGCATATAATGTGTCTGTAGCCGGTCATCCTGAGGACAACTTCAGCCTGTATGATGTGGCAGATATCAGCAGGTTTAATCTAACCTGGGGTTTTGGGGCCGGACTCAGGTGGAACGGGCTTCAGATTATGTTCACCAGCGACTGGGGACTGCTCAATGTGCTTGAGGACAGCAAGGGTACTGCAAGACTTAACAAGCCGTTCGGAGTAAGTATAGCCTATAATTTTAAACTTAAATAGAATATGATGCAGGATTTGTCTACGGTTAAAACAAAGAAGACCATTCCGTCGAATGAGGCTATCAGGTACTACTTTTTCGAGACATATTTCAAGAATACCTTTGATTTCAAAGGTAGGATGAGCCGTCGCCGTTACTGGTTGGGAGTATTGTCATGTGCAGCATTTTCTTTGATTATTGCCTGCTTATATTTTATGCTTGTGTCTGATTTAAAGGCAGGTACCGCGCGTAATGTCATTGCCGCGTTCTACTCCTTGCTGTATTTATGGCTGACTATTGGCGGTATCGCCGCAGTGGTAAGGAGACTGCATGATGCAGGAAAGAGCGGCGGATATTTCTGGATAGCTCTCATACCTATTGCCGGACCGGTATGGTTGCTGGCTCTCTTATGCAGAAAGAGTACTTTTCCCATACCCTCCGACGAGCCGGATGATGTGGTGAAAAAAGGTACAAAAGGCATGATAGTAACTGCTGTTTTCGTATTGCTTGTATTTATACCTGCCTCAGCTGTATTATATTGGAATCTCCCTTCCGTTCAGAGCAGGATGGGCACGGTGTATTATAATGGCAGAGACTATGGGCGGGCTGTGTCGTGTTTCCGTAGTGCCGCAGAGAAGGAGGATGTAGCGGCCCAATATAATCTGGGAGTATGCTATTATAACGGACAAGGGGTTACACAGGACTTTGTTCAGGCTGTATACTGGTTCCAAAGGGCGGCTGAACAGGGATTTGCGCAGGCGCAGAATGATCTGGGAGTATGTTATTACAACGGACAGGGTGTGCCTCAGAATACTGACCTTGCGGCACAATGGTGGTTTGAGGCCGCTATGAAAGGCAATGAGATTGCAAAGGGCAATCTTAGTTTAATTCCAGGAAAAGTGTATGACAATGAAAAATAAGAAAATATTTATTGCATGGGCTGCGGCAATAACGGCCACTTTATCCTGCTCCTCTCCTGAATCAGACGGACGGAAGGCCGCACAGCTGTATATTGATGCGGAAAACGCATCTTTTGAGTACTGTATGTCGGAGTATACCAAACTGATTGAGGATTTCAATCCGTTGGATTTCACCAGCAGGGCAGAGGTGAGCGGCAAGATTAAGGAAATATCGGATAATGCAGAGCAGCTGAAAGCGGAGAAAATCCTTGCCGCGCAGGAATTTTACAATGAGAAAAGCAGCAAGTACCTGACTAATATGAAGAAGAATGCCGAGTTTATGTATGCGTTCAAAGTATATAAGGAGGTAAACAGGAGTGACAGTCCGGATATGATACCTTTGCTGCGGTGCATTGATAGTCTCAGACTGACTATTATTCCGCTAAAGCCTGACTTGAATAAGATAAAACAGGATTTGGTCGGAAGAAAGATATCTGGCATGAAAGACGGTTATTTAGGAAGCAACTGGTATTGGATAACAGATGACTGTAGCCAAATAAAGGAAGCGTATGTGACATATGAGGATTTCAGCGGGAGCATATATGTCTGCGACATGCATCTGAAACTACAGGCTGGAAGAGGTGCATATGAGGCTGACATTAAGGCGCATTACAGGCTCGGAGACGGGGACGACTGGCAGCTTGATATGATTGAGAGCAAAAGTATAGATCTGGTTAGAACCGGCCTGTACGATAATTGCATTACATCCAGGCGTACCGGCTGGACCGGTGAATATGAGGTTGAGTTTACCAACTCATGCGATGCTCCGCTGGCTGTAGGCGGTCAGGTAAAATACGAATACAGGGACGGGTGGAAAAAGTTCTGCATCATAGTGAACGGTAACAGCTCGGAATGTATCGGAGGCCTATTTTTCGGCAGTATCGCTGATTATAGGATAGATTTTGTTGAACGTCCGTAAATTCCGGAAGCTATGAAGATTAAATTCCTTTTGTTGTTTGCAGTTCTGCTGACTGTATCATGCGGAGAGGGTGGAAAGAATAATCCGTTGCTTGATCAGCTTTTTATTGAAATAACCGCTGACAGGGACTCGCTTTATTTCGGAGATGACATGGAGGAGAACTCAATGTCATTCAATATCGTGAACAGTAGTCTGAGAACTCTTGAATGGCAGTTGAGATATTCATCTCCATGGATAACTGATGTCGGTATAAAGGACGGCCTGCTGGAGAGTAATAAAAGTGAGAGTATAACAGTTGAAATTGACAGGGGGAAATTGAATCCGGGATATAACTCTACTTTTTTAGAAATATTGACAACCGATTTGGACAAGTCGTCGGATATTAAGATTTCCGCATTGGGTTATATAGAACCTCCCGAGGAGACACTTCCTTTACTGAATACACTGGAACCGTTGGATATATCTTCGGATAAAGTGGTACTTCAAGGGGAAATCATTGATCCGGGCTACCCTGAATATACTGAAAGAGGTTTTGTCATCAGTGAAACCGAGTGTCCCTTTATTGGAGATACTGGCGTAACTTCTTATAAGGCACTTGTCAATGATGAAGAGAGATTCTCACAATCTGTAAGTATAAAGCCGCATACTACATATTATGTCCGTGCTTATGCCGTGAACAAATTGGGAACGGCTTACGGTAATGATGTTAGTTTTACTTCAGCTGATCGCATTACAGAAGTTGCTACAATTGCTGTAAGTGGAATTACATCCACATCTGCAATTCTTAACGGAAGAATAGCAGAGGAGGGTGAACCTAAATATACTGAGCGCGGTTTTTGTTATTCCGGGAATAATAATCCCATGCCGACAATAATGGATTCCAGACTTCAGGCCAGTGGCTCAGGAGAGGGGGATTTTTCTTATAATATTGAAGGTCTTGAAACAGGTAAGGATTATTACGTTCGGGCATATGCAATACAGAACGGACGCCCGGTGTACGGAGATGCAGTCAGATTTACCACCGTGTTCAACAGTGTGTCGCTTTCAACATCGAATGTCAGCAATATAGGTGCGATGTCTGCTACATTCAACGGGATTATCATGGAAGAAGGTGAGCCTCCTTATACTGAGAAAGGATTCTGTTACAGCAAGGCACCTGACAGTACACCGGAAATAACGGACAATGCAATTATTGTTGACGGTACCGGCACAGGTTCCTACTCCTACGAGGTTGATGGTCTGGAACTGAATACGACATATTATGTCCGGGCATACGCAATACAGAATGAGAATGTAGTGTATGGAGAAACGAAACAGTTCACAACGGTATTTGAAGAGGTGTCTGTAAGTACATCGGATGTAAGCGGCATAAGTTTTTACTCGGCAACTTTCAACGGGAACATTCTCAATGAGGGTGAGCCTCCTTATACTGAGAAAGGCTTCTGCTACGGCATGTCTTCTGATGTGCCTCCTGATATGTCAGACAATGCTGTCACGGTCAATGGCGGAGGAACAGGCAGATTCACATATGACATTGACGGCCTGACTCCGGGGACGACATATTATGTCCGGGCCTATGCCGTTCAGAACGGCAAGGCCTCATATGGGGAGACGGTCTCATTCATCACATCATCCAGCCGCACTGTGATAAGTACCTCGGAGCCGTCGGAGATTGATGTGGACTACGCAAGGGTCAATGCATATATTACCTCTGTCGGATATCCGTCGTATACCGAGCGCGGCTTCTGTTACAGCGCGTACCCGGATGTTTCTCCGGATATAAACGACAACAGGACTCCTGTGGCCGGAGCTGCCGTTGCCGGAGAATATTCCAGTCTCCTAAGCGGCCTGGAACGTCAGACTACGTACTATGTGAGGGCATACGCCGTGCAGGAGGGTGAGGTGATATACGGTAATACGGTGAATTTCACCACAGTGTGGGAGTACGCGAGTGTCACGAATTATGGAAGTTCCAACCAGGGTCTCGGAACGGTTCAGCTCAATGCCGGAGTTGTAAGCCAGGGATATCCTAAGTATACCGAGAAAGGTTTTGTGTATATTACTGTGGACGCGATGGAGTGGTATGAGGCCGGAGGGCCGGAACTTCAGCCGATGCTTCTTGATAACCGAACACCGGTAGTGTCGGGAACGGACGGCACGGGCAGCTATTCTCTGCGTCTGACCGGGGTTAATGGTAACATAGTATGTGGCTTCCGTCCTTATCTGATTCAGGGAGGTGAGCCTGTCTACGGCGAGACCGATTATTTTTTGAGCTATTCACTCCCGGAAGTGACGACATACTCTATTGTCGGAGACAGTGGCGACCCATCGCGGGCGCAGCTCAACGGCATCATCGAATGGCAAGGGAATCCGGCATATACAGAATCCGGTTTTGCCGTAAGCTTTGAAGATCCGTTACCTGAAATCAATGCACCGGGAGTCGCGACGGTAAAGGCGCAGGCCAGTGAGGGGACTCTTTTCGCCAGTGTTGTGACCGGCATACCTGAAGGACGGACAATCTATGTCCGTGCCTATGTCCGGAACTCAAACGGCACGGCCTACGGGAAAGTGTTAACCTACACCAATATAGGTTTATAAAGTATGAACTGGGTATAATTGTTTAGCATCAATAGATTTATTGTATTATGGGTTTACTTTGGGGAAATGACAAGAAGACCTGTCCTGAATGTGGTATGGAAATACCATCGTCTGCAAGAACCTGTCCATATTGTCATAAAAAATTTAAAGATGATCTTTTTAGTGATTTGCACCAGTATGGATGTCTTGGACTTCCATTAATGATGCTGTTTCTTCTGGGAGTCTTCTGGTTGATAAGTCAATGCAGTTAGTCTTGTCCCTTAAGACTGTCAGCGCAACCTTAATTAGGTTCTGGTTGTCAGCTGACTCTGAATGAATTTTTAGAACCTCCGAAACTTCAAAATTATTGACAAATTATGTTTTGTATTAAATGTGGTACGAAAAATCCTGATGATGCGGTATTTTGCTCCGGTTGTGGAGTTCGGCTTGAATCTCAAAGCGTTGCTGACAAACCAAAATCTGTTGGGCTGATGGGAAGTCAGTGCAAGTCGGAAAGGTCAATAGTCCATCCACGCGGAAGAATGGAAATACAGCATTCGGAATCAGATGGTAAAAAAGATAAACGCAACATTGTGGTCGGTATATCTATCGGATTGATGTTCCTGTTCTTGGTAGTTGTCTATATACAATGGTTACTCTCTTAAAATCCTTAAATCATGTTTTGCAATTATTGCGGTATCGCCAACCCTGAAGGCGCAAGGTTCTGTTTCAAGTGTGGGGCGAGAATGAATATCCACGAACACAATATGGCCCGTCCGGGATGTTCTGACGGAAAGACAGAAGGCAACCAGACATACAACATGTCGCGGAACGAGTCTGTAATAGATGTTATTAAAGTTCGCAATGATGCGATTGCGGTGTATGATTCAGATTCAGCTACAGATGGCTATAAAAAAATTGCATCTGTGGCAGTGGCGGTTGCAGAAATGATAGTAGAGTTGCTCCCGGAGGCGGAAGTCCAGTATATGGTAAAACCTTCGCGTCTGAGTCATGATGCGGACAAAGATGCGCTTCCAATTCATTTTCTTTTCAGTAAGGGTGGCCGCCCTATACTCGCAGTCGTCGTAGTTACGAGTAATGGATATAATGCGCCCAGAGTATTGATAACCAAGAGTCTGTGTGAAAATTCCGGTATCCGGTACCTCAGGGTATATGCAGATGGATACTATGGAGACTGGATAGATGGCTATGGTCCTGATGGATGTCGTGTTAAGCTCTCTAAGGCCGGCTTCGTTAAAAAGTGGTTTGCTGACAGTGTCAAGAAGTATTTATCGTAATCAGAAAGAGGCATTCAATGTACCTGTAAGGGGCGCAGCATGGAGCATTATTTATGTCCTGCAGGTGACAGCTCCATGTATTGTCCGGTATCCGCAACCTTGCGGATTTAATATTTCTTTCTGATTGTCGGTCCGGTATCAACCGTTACAAAGATAGTGGTACCGGACTTTTTCATTTATTATGGATTTATTGGAACAATTATATTCAGAGCAGGTTTGGAGAGATTTCCTTATGTACAAGATAGAGTCGGGCCATCTGTCCATTCGAAAGATTGATGATTTAAAAAAATATATTTTAAATAAGGAGTATGAGCCACTTGTAAGAAAGATAGCAAGTGGAGAATCGTTCAACCCTCCTGTAAGGAAGATACTGAGCAAGCGGCACAGTTGCAGAAAGAGGACGGTTTACATTTACGCACGGGAAGAGAGCTATATACTTAAGCTGCTGACATTCCTGCTGATTAGAAAATACGATTCAATATTTCCACCGAATCTGTATTCGTTTAGAGTAGGACACGGGGTTCGGAAAGCGGTTGAATATCTGCGTAACTTTAAAAACCTATCGCAGATGTATGTTTGTAAGACGGATATTCATGACTATTTCAATTCAGTTGATATCAATTTGCTGATACCAATGTTGCAAGCTGTTATGAGCGATGAGCCGATAATCTTGAAGTTTATCATATCTCTTCTTAATGACGGCAGGGTAATGCTTCCGGATAGAAGTATTGTGGAAGAGAGAAAAGGAATCATGGCAGGAGTGCCGCTCTCATCGTTCCTTGCAAATTTATATCTTCGAGAGATGGATATCTGTTTTTTTGAGAGTGGAAATAATTATGCCAGATATTCTGATGACATCATTATATTCACAAAGGATGAGGCTACCTGCATTAAGGCGGCTGATACTGTTCACAGATATTTGGAACATCTGAATCTGAGTGTGAACGAAAAGAAAGAAAAAATGGTCGTACCTCATGAAACATGGGAGTTTTTGGGAATATCATATAAGGACAGGATATTCGATGTGTCAAAAGTTTCTGCGGAGAAGCTGAAAAAGAAGATGAGGCGTAAAAGCAGGGCACTGGTCAGGTGGAAAGACAAAAAAGGAGCAGATAGCGAAAGAGCGGTGAAAGCGTTTGTCCGTACCTTTAACAATAAGTTATATAGCAGTGATTTAGAGAATGAACTTACCTGGACAAGATGGTTTTTCCCGGTAATCAATACGCATAAGACTTTGGCTGAAATAGATCACTATATGCAGGACTGTATCCGGTATATAGCAACGGGGAAAAGAAATAATGGCCGTTTTAAGTACCGATATGCAGATATGAAAAAGTTAGGCTATAGAAGTCTTGTTCATGAGTATTATCTGCTCAAACGACATCGGGTTGATGATAATGAAACGCCGGTATGATGGTAATGGCGAGGTGCGTTAGAGGAGCTGTCACTCATAAACATTTTGGAAGTGGCGGTGCGGTGTGTGAAAGAGAGTGTTTGGTAATCAGGGTGTTATGAGTATATACTGCACATTTGACGGCTTTTAAACCGGTCAAATGTGCAGTGCGCTCTGTAAGTCGTTGTGAATCAGGTGTAATGTTTCTAAAATGCACCGGTGCTTCAAATTTGTCAGATACGACACCTGGAAGTGACAGCTGTCAGGCTGGTGACTGCTTTGCGTCGACTGACTGGTGTCGGTCAGGATTTACGGTGTCTGGCCAGGATAGACATGAATTCGTCGCCGGTGATGGTTTCTTTCTCCAGGAGGTAGGCGGCGGCTTCGTCCATGGCGGGGCGGTTGGCCGTGATGATGGCGCGGGCTTTCTCGTGGGCCTGCTTTATGATATTCAGCACCTCACGGTCAATGTCGGCGGCTGTGTCGGCCGAGCAGGCGAGGGAAGTATCGCCGCCCAGGTAGGCATTGCTGACTGTCTCCAAGGCCATCATGTCGTACTTGTCGCTCATGCTGTAGCGGGTGACCATAGCCCGTGCCAGACGGGTGGCTTGCTCGATGTCGTTGGATGCTCCGGTGGATATCTGTCCGAAGAATATCTCTTCTGCTGCTCGTCCTCCGGTCAGGGTGGCGATGCGGTTGAAGATATCCTCGCGGGTCATGAGTGCTTGCTCACCGCTGTCCACCTGCATGGTGTAGCCGAGGGCTCCTGATGTCCGTGGCACGATGGTAATCTTGTGAACGGGAGCGGAATGTGTCTGCATGGCGGCTACCATGGCGTGGCCGATCTCGTGATATGACACTGTCTTTCGTTCTGTCTCCGAGAGAACCTTGCCTTTTTTTTGGGCACCGGCAATGACAGTCTCGACACTTTCCTCCAAATCAGCTGTCGTTACACTGTCCCGGCCCATACGGACAGCCCTAAGCGCGGCTTCATTGACGATATTGGCCAGTTCTGCCCCTGACGAGCCGGCGGTGGCGCGGGCCACTATGTCCAGATCCACATTGTCATGTCTGATATGTTTGAGATGAACCTGCAGGATGGCCTTGCGTCCTTCGAGGTCGGGCAGCTCCATCTGGATGCGCCTGTCAAAGCGGCCCGGGCGGAGCAGGGCCTTGTCCAGGCTCTCAGGCCGGTTGGTGGCTGCCAGGATGACCACTCCTTTGCGTGAGTCGAAACCGTCCATCTCGGTGAGCAACTGATTGAGAGTCTGTTCCCTCTCGTCATTGCCTCCACCGAGAGTTGCGTCACGTTTCTTTCCTATCGCATCGATTTCGTCTATGAAGATGATGCAAGGGGCCTTCTCATTGGCCTGCTTGAACAGGTCCCGGACCTTGGCCGCACCCATGCCGACGAACATCTGCACGAACTCCGAGCCGGACATGCTGAAGAAAGGAACCTTGGCCTCTCCGGCAACAGCCTTGGCGATAAGGGTCTTACCGGTACCCGGAGGACCCACCAGCAGTGCGCCCTTGGGCAGTGATGCTCCGATACCGGTGTATTTGCCCGGATTGTGCAGAAAATCCACTATCTCGCGCAGAGCCTCCTTGGCCTCGTCCTGTCCGGCCACATCGGCGAAGGTGGTGCGGACATCCGAGTCGGCGTAGATCTTGGCCCCGCTGCCGCCGAAGGACATGACATTGCCGCCTGCTCCCAGCCGGGACTGAATCGACTTTCCGGCCTGTCTCCAGATAAGGTAGAATATCAGAAAGGGCAGGACCCACAGCAGGATGAAGTTCATGATAGGGGAATTTTCCCGAGGTATCTCACGGGTAAATGCTATGCGGCCGTCCTTGTTGGGACTTTGGGCTGTCAGAAGCCGGTCCACCAGATTTGGGTCATTGACTGAGCCGGTGGAGTAGGTGGTCTTGCCGCTATCCCCCTCATTGGTTAGGAAATAGATGTAGTCGTTCTTGATCATTACCTTCTCCACCAGACCGCTGTCAACCTTGTTGATGAAGGTGCCGTAGTCGGTGGGGATGATGCGTTGGCCGCCCATTTTGGGGAAGACCAGCCAGTTGAGCATCAGGACTACTCCGATTACCACCAGCATCCCTACAAACGAGCTGGTGCGCGGACCCCGGTCCTGCGGTTTGCTGCCGCCGTTGCTGCGGCTGTCTTGCTGTACTGCCATTGATTTGTCGTTATATTGGTTACAATGTCAGTAAAGGCAACAATCGTACCGTCTATATTCCCTGCCAAATTAGCAGGGTATGTGCATTAGAGCCGGAAGTGCAGGCGGGCGGGGGTGCGGAGGTCGGTGAGGCGGCCGTTGCGGACGGTGCCGGTGCCGTTTACGAATGTGTCAGTGACGGCCCAGTCAAAGGTCTGGCCTTCGAGGGGAGACCAGCCGCAGCGGTAGGCGATATTGTCCTTGGATACGGTCCACGCTCGGCGGCGGACGATGACCAGATCGGCAAAATATCCCTCACGGATATATCCCCTGCGGTCAATCCGGAACAGGTCGGCGGGGGAGTGGGACATCATCCTGACGACTTGCCCGACAGGGAAACAGCCACGCTCGGCCAGCTGGAGCATCATCACCAGCGAGTGCTGTACGGTCGGCAGACCCGACGGGGCATGGAGGTAGTCCTGCATCTTCTCGGAGTACAGATGAGGGGCGTGGTCGGTGGCCACGGCCTGGATGCGGCCCTCACGGACGGCTGCGGTTATGGCCTCGCGGTCGGCCTGAGTCTTTACGGCAGGGTTGCATTTGACCATGGAACCGTAGCGGTCGTAGTCCCTGTCGTCGAACCACATATAATGTACGCACACCTCGGCGCTGATGCCGGGATGCATCGTATGGGCTTCTGACAGCATCTCTATCTCCTCGGCGGTGCTGACATGAAGCACATGCAGGCGTGTGCCGTGCATCTTCGCCATCTCCACAGCCTTTGCCGAGGATTTCAGGCAGGCCTCGCGGCTGCGTATAAGCGGATGTGCGCTGAACGGGATGGATGAGTCGCCGTAGCGTGCCCGGGCCTCGTCCAGATTGCGCCGGATGGTGGCCTCGTCCTCGCAGTGAGTGGCTATCAGCCATCCGTCCAGGGAGAATATCGCATCAAGTGCCTCCTGCGAGTTCACCAGCATATTTCCGGTGGAGGAGCCCATGAATACCTTGATGCCGCAGATATTGCTGCGGTCGGCTTTCCGCAGTTCGTCGATATTGTCGTTGGTGGCACCTATATAAAATGAATAGTTGGCGTAGGAGTCCATGGCGGCTGTGTCGTATTTTTCCTCAAGCAGCTTCAAAGTCGTGGCAGGAGGATTGTTGTTGGGCATGTCCATGAAGGAGGTGGTGCCGCCGAGTACAGCCGCCGCGCTCTCGGATGCGATACAGCCTTTGGCCGTGGCACCCGGCTCGCGGAAATGCACCTGGTCGTCTATGACTCCGGGCAGAAGCATGGCGTCTTCTCCGCCGGTTATCACCTCGTCGGCAGCGGAGGCCGCAGCCTCGGTCTCACTTCTGTATTCCGGGGCATCCGTGAATATTACTTTTGCGATGAGGCCATTGTCTATGAGAACGCAGCCTTCCGCTGTCCGGCCTTCATTGACTATGCGGATGTCCTTTATGAGGGTGGTGCTCATCGTTGTGCCGTATCTGGATTGGTGGTGATTTTACGGAATCTGAGAGCGATTACGCCGCGGAATGCCTCTCCGAATATCGATCCGCTCATTTTTGACTTGCCTTCCTTGCGGTCTGTGAAGATGATGGGTACTTCCTTTATCCTGAAACCGAGCTTCCAGGCATTGTATTTCATCTCTATCTGGAATCCGTATCCTTTCATGTGTATCTTGTCCAGGTTGATGGTCTCCAGGACTTTGCGGCTGTAGCACACAAATCCTGCAGTGGAGTCGTATACTTTCATGCCGAGGATGGTGCGCACATAGAACGAGGCTCCGTAGGATATTAGGATGCGGCTGAGCGGCCAGTCTCTCACCGCTATGCCTTTGACATAGCGGGAACCGATGGACATATCTGCTCCGCTGAGCGCACATGCGTTGTAAAGGCGCTGCAGGTCCTCCGGGTTGTGGGAGAAGTCCGCATCCATCTCGAAGATATAGTCGTAGGCATGTCCGACGCACCATCTGAAACCGGCTATGTATGCCGTGCCGAGTCCGAGTTTGCCGGTACGCTCTATCAGGAAAAGGGAGTCATGGAACTCGCTTTGGAGCCTTCTCACTATGTCACCGGTTCCGTCGGGAGAACCGTCGTCCACTATGAGGATATGGAAGTCCCCGTTGAGGGATCTGACCTTCCGTATCATCTTCTCTATGTTTTCCTTTTCGTTATAAGTAGGTATGATTACTATCTTGCGGTGTTCCATGATATTTTGTTTATATACATACAAAGATAGCGAAATATTAGTATATTCGGGCAAAAAACCTCATGAAAGACATCCTGAACATAGTTTTATGCCAGTATGCGATGGAATGGGAGGCGCCTTCCCGTAATCTCGCCCGTTTAGGCCGACTTATAGATGCCTTTGTGGATCAGGCGGCCGGGGATGCCAGTCCGGACCTGGTGGTGCTGCCGGAGTTTTTCGCCACAGGCTTCACTTCCGATGTCTCCCTGGCAGAAGACGGTGGAGGACAGAGCCTTGCCTGGATGCGCCGTAAGGCATCTGCGACGGGGTCCGCTATTGTCGGCTCGCTCCCCGTGGCTGAGGGAGGGCATGTGTATAACAGGATGTATTTCGTGTGTCCCGACGGGTATACAGAGTATTATGACAAAAGGCATCTTTTCCGGATGAGCGGTGAGAACGCTTTGATTACTCCGGGCACTCTCCGGCGCGTGGTTCAGTATATGGGATGGAGGATAGGTCTGAATGTGTGCTATGATCTCCGCTTCCCTGTATGGAGCAGAAATACGGGAGACACTCCTTACGATATGATGGTCAATGTGGCGTCGTGGCCGGCATCACGCTCGCGTGTGGCCGGCATCCTGTCTCAGGCGAGGGCGATTGAGAATCAGGCTTATTTCGTGTTCTGCAACAGGGTGGGGGAAAGTCCGGAAGACAGCTATGACGGACACTCCGGAGTGTTTGATTACAAGGGAGAGCAGATCGGCGGATCAATCCGTTGCGGAGATATGTGCGGTGATGAGAGATTTGTGTGCGCTTCCGTTTCAAGGAGCGCGCTGCTGCGTTTCAGGGAAAAGTTCCCGGCCTGGATGGACGCTGACAGATTTGAATTGTGAAAAATTTTTCATAACTTTGTGGCTCCTGTATGCTATGGCTATGGATGATTCTTATAAGACATTGATAGATGCGCATAAAGTAAAGATAGAGCATTTTATCTCTACTTATGAGGGGCTGCTGATGAGGCAGAGGGAGCTTAGGCAGGAACTTGAGCGGAAGGATTCAGAGATAGCTGAGTATAAGGACAAATTGGAAAACAGTAATAATAAAATTAAAGAATTAGAACAGAAGATAGATAAGTTGCAGATGGCCGGAGCATTTGAGGCCTCGGCCGTGGATGTAAAGGAAGCTAAGCAGAATATCAATAGGCTTGTGCGGGAGATAGACAGATGTATTTCATTGCTGAATGACTGATATGGAGGAGGATAAGAAATTGCCGTGTTATGTGACGATACTTGACCGTAAGTTCAAGTATACGATTTCACCGGAGGAGGAAAGTCTCGTGAGAAATACCGTCCGTAGCGTATCGGACAAGTTGGCGGAGCTGAGGCAGAGGAAGAATTTTCACGACAATCAGGAACTTCTTACGGTGGCACTGGTTCAGTTTGCATTGGATAAGGCAAAACTTGAGGCGGCATTCAGTGATGCGGAGAAGGAGCTGAGGTTTCTGGACAGTCAGCTTGACGAGTATATTGAGAATAATGTAAATAGCTTATAAGCCGTTGGATCGCTCTTTGCGAAAATCAACATTTTATTTACAATACTGAGTCAACTCGAAGGATGAGGACAGGCCTGGGTTACCCGCAAGGGGATTCGGTTTTACCGGACGTTGGAAGTCTGATTCCAAAATCGGAGCTCAAATCCTATTTTTTAGGTTTTTCAGATAAACAGTGTTCTGACGGCTTTTTTCTATACAATCCTGTCTGTATTACCTCTGTCTCTGTCGTGTAAAGGATTTATAAACACAATATATAGACAAGGAGTATATGAACACATTGACAGTTGTAATTCTATTGATTGCCGTGGCTGTTGTTGCCGTGGCAGCGACACTTTTCATCGTGAACGTTGCCCGGAAGAAACAGGCAGGCAAGATAATAAAGGAGGCTGAGATTGAGGGGGAGAATATCAAGAAGGAAAAGATATTCCAGGCAAAAGAAAAGTTCCTTCAGCTCAAGGGTGAGCATGAGCGTTACATCAATGAAAAGAATGCTCAGATGCAGCAGGCTGAGAATAAGCTTAAACAGAGAGAGATGCAAGTCTCCCAGCAGTATTCCGAACTTCAGCGCAAGCAGCGTGAGGCCGACAGCATAAGGGATAATCTGAAAGCTCAGATGGAAGTGGTCAACCGTAAGTCGGAGGAGTACGACAAGCTGCATAAGGAGGCTGTGGAGAAATTGGAGAATCTGGCCGGAATGTCCGCAGCCCAGGCAAAGGATGTGCTTATGGATACCATGAAGGCCGAAGCCAAGACACAGGCCATGTCCTATATCAACGATGTGATGGACGAGGCCCGTCTGACAGCCGGCAAGGAGGCAAAAAGGATAGTCATCAATACCATACAGCGTATAGCTCCTGAAACTGCTATAGAGAATGCCGTTACTGTCTTCAATATTGAGAACGACGAGATGAAGGGCCGTATCATCGGCCGTGAGGGCCGTAATATAAGGGCTTTGGAGGCAGCGACAGGTGTGGAGATAGTTGTGGATGATACTCCGGAGGCCATTCTTCTCTCGGCGTTCGATCCTGTAAGGAGAGAAGTAGCCCGTCTTGCACTGCACCAGCTTGTGACTGACGGCCGTATCCATCCGGCCCGTATCGAGGAAGTGGTGGAGAAAGTCCGCAAGCAGCTTGAGGATGAGATCATGGAGATAGGAAAGAGGACCTGCATCGACCTTGGCATACATGGTCTGCATACTGAGCTGGTAAGGCTCATAGGCAGGATGAAGTACCGTTCTTCGTATGGTCAGAACCTGCTCCAGCACTCCCGTGAAGTAGCCAATATATGCTCTATTATGGCAGCTGAGCTCGGACTCAATCCCAAGTTGGCCAAGAGAGCCGGTCTGCTGCATGATATCGGCAAGGTGTCCGAGGAGGATTCAGAACTGCCTCACGCTATTCTCGGTATGAAGCTGGCTGAGAAGTATAAGGAGAAGCCTGAGGTCTGCAATGCTATCGGTGCGCATCACGAGGAGGTGGAGATGCTTTCGCTCATATCTCCCATCGTATTGGTGGGTGACGCCATATCGGGTGCAAGACCCGGTGCCCGCCGCGAGGTGATAGAGTCATACATCAAGCGTCTGAAGGATATGGAGGCCATCGCGCTCTCTTATCCTGGAGTGACAAAGACATACGCCATACAGGCCGGCCGCGAGCTGCGTGTGATCGTGGGTGCGGATCAGGTCAGCGATGCTGAGGCTGAGGTGCTTTCCAATGACATAGCGCGCAAGATACAGAACGAGATGGTATATCCCGGTCAGGTGAAGATAACTGTCATCAGGGAGACCCGCTCTGTCGCCTTTGCCAAATAGCATGCTGTTATGCGTCGTATAGCCTGGTTGATATTGTCGCTGAGTCTTGCAGCCTCGTGTACGCATTCGTGGCGGGGTGCCGGAGCACCGGAGCGTATGGACGGTTCGGTGTGGCGCGGAACCAACATCGCCAGGGAAGAAGTGCTGATTTTCAGTTTCACAGAGGACATGGTATTCCCAAAGGACGGAGGTACCCGCGAGGATGGGGATGTCGTTATGACTTATGTGGTTAAAGGGGATACATCATGGTATGAGGGTCGCTATACCTATCTGCGGATGCCTACCGACAACGGTACCGGGACCATGTCCGGTACTGTCGGGGTCAATGTGCATAACGCTGAAGGCGACACTGTATCTGCAAATATGCGGTATTCCAATCAGAGATTCTTTACCCGTACTGACATTTCCGGAGAACTGTCGTTCTATCCTACGGATCCGGTCACCGTACAGTAGGGCAATCTCAGCATTTGACTGTGATTATAGAGTTCCAGTCAGTAGTGTAACAGGGAGACAGGTGCTCCCTGTTCATTTTTATACCGTCCAGTGACTGGGACGCCACACCGATGGTATTGTGCCCGTTCCGGCGGTTGATGCTGTCCATGACTGACATCAGGCGGCTGTGCCTGTTTCTGTCTACTTCATCGAAAAATGAAAGCTGTACTCTGTCATTTGGGATGATGTCGCTGAGTATGATGCCGGCCCGTTTGTATCCGTATCCTTTTCTGAATATATCGTGCAGGGCATTCATGACAGCCGCATTGATTTCTAAAGTACTGTCGGTGCTTATTGGAAACTGGACAAGTCGGCTGGAAGACAGTGAGCGGCTGTCTGTGTGAAAGCGGTTGGTCATGATAAAGACTGTCGCACTGCCGCAGCAGGAGTGCTGTTTCCGCAGTTTCTCGGTAGCCATCGAACAGAACATGGAAACCTGTGCGGACAGTTCGTCAAGGCAGGATATCTCTTTGGCAAAAGTACGGGATATCATGATCTGCTTCTTTGCCTGGGCAGTATCCTCGAAATCAATGCACGGGATTCCGTGCAGTTCCTTCCATGTCCTGATGCCGCTCAATCCCATCTCACTGTTTATCCATCCCTCGTCCCTGCAGTAGAAATCCCAGGCCGTGTTCATCCCGAAATATTCTTTGAAGCGCCTGGAAAATCGACGCCCGATACCCCAGATGTCATCTATGGGAAATTTCCTCAGCACTTTTTCTATGTCCGCTGAGCGGTGCATCCAACAGCCTCCTTTTGTGGCGGGATACTGTTTGCATAACTTGGAGGCTATCTTCGCGAGTGTCTTCGTCTGTGAGACACCTACACTTACAGGGATGCCCGTGCGCCGTCTGCATTCCCTTGAGACGGTTTTTGCCCATAGGTCGAAATCCGTACCGGAATCCAGTCCTCTTAGGTCGATGAAGGACTCGTCTATCGAATAAACTTCGATAGACGGAGCAAAGTCCGAGAGAGTCTGCTGGACGCGACGGGACATGTCCCCGTATAGGGCAAAGTTGGATGAGAAGACTGTGACAGTTCCGGATTCAATCAGGTGCCTGAATTCGAACATCGGTTGTCCCATCTTTATTCCCATGCGCTTAGCCTCGTTGGAACGGGCAATGGCACATCCGTCATTGTTGGAGAGTACGACTACGGGCGTATGTTCAAGATCCGGTCTGAATACTCTTTCGCAACTGACAAAGAAATTATTGCAGTCGGCCAGGGCGAACATGGACTTTATACTTTTTTGATTATGTAGCGTACAAGCCCCCAGATAGTGAACTCGTCCCCTTCCCGGACAGTAATGGCCGGATATCGTGGGTTGGACGGCAGCAGGGTTATGGTTCCGTCATGCATGTTGAGCCGTTTGACCGTGAATTCGCCGTTGATGAAGCATACGGCTATGGAACCGTCGCGTGGCTCTTCCGATTTGTCGATTACCAGGATGTCTCCGTCCCGGATGCCGTCCCCTTCCATGCTGTCTCCGCTTACCCGTGCGAAGAAAGTGGATGCCGGATTCTTGACCACAAGTTTGTTGAGGTCGAGAGCAGTCCCGGGAATATCCTCGGCGGGAGAGGGAAAGCCGGCATGAATGGACTCGAATAGTTTTATTTCCGGCTCTCTGTCCATTATCTGAGTTTGGCGAGGAACTTGTCCACCTTGATGATGAAGCGCTCGTGTGTGCCGTTTGCAATCTCGCCTTTAGAGTCGCTTGCCGTAACATCAAAGACTAAACGGCGGCCGTCTATCTCCTTGAGGGTTGCGGTTGCAGTGATGGTCTCGCCTATGGGAGAGGCCTTGATGTGGGAGATGTCCACTTTGGTGCCCACTGTCGAAAGGCCGTCTTCCAAAAGGTGGTTGACGGCGTGGCAGGCAGCCATCTCCATATAGGCTACAACAGCCGGGGTTGCGAAAACATCCAGCGCGCCAGAGCCCATGAGCGATGCGCAATTCTCCTTGCATACCTTTGTCGTGGATGTTCCGGAAATTCCGATTCTGATATCTTCTGTTGACATATTCTGATAAAGAGGGTGACCCAAAAGGAGGAATTTCAAGGCTTGCGAAGATGAGGAAACCGCAGTGTACTGGCATACATGAGGATTTCCGAATCAAGCGTAACGCAGAAATTACCCTTTTGGGTCGGCCTCGTTTTAAGTGTGAATATTATTTACGATATTATAGATGGACTACGCATGTTATGCCGATATTGGCAAGGCCCATCTCGTTGAAGGCGGCGTTGCTGTAGTTGCCCCATCTGTCATGGTAGTAACCGATTCCGGCCCCGAAAGCGGGGTTCCAGTCAAGCGACAGTGATACCGGCTTGGCTCCTCCTGTAAACTGGATACCGAACTTGATGATTCCGGCAGGTCCGACATACGCATAGTTTTCGCGTCCGCCCACATTGATCCCGACACCGGCATCCAGGAACCAGTTGCCGGCATTGGGGGTCCAGTCGCTCCAGTTGCAGAGCTTCCAGTTGAACATTGCTGAGAAATCTGCAGTCACTGTTCCATGATGATTGCAGAATCCGGCACCGAAACGTCCCTCAAGATATGTCCTGGACCAGTGATACTGTGCGTCGAACTGTACGGTCGCGCCGGCACGTCCGCCGATAGCCCATCCCTGGGCATGCATGCTTATTGAAAACAGGCATGCGGCAAGTACCAGTATGATTTTTTTCATGAGAACTTCCGTTGATTGTTAAAAATGATAACGGACACCGATAGCGGGGCCTATTCCCCAGTAGAATGGATTGCCGCTCACGCTCTGCCAGCCCAGTTGTACTCTGAAATCGAAGGAAAGTTCAAGAGGGAACCAGAATGTATATGAGAGTCCGACATTTCCTGCTGCCGAGATGTTGGCGTGCGTACTGTTGTACCATCCGAGACCGAGTGATGCACCGGGTCCTGCATACCACTGCCATGTACCCTTGGATGTCCACTGCGGCTCAGCGAATACGAAATCGTAGATCGCTGTAACATTTACGCTGTTGAAGTTGAATAATCCGAGGTCCAGCTCGACAAAGTCAGCGCCTCTTACAAAATGCTGGTAGCTGACTTCAGCTCCCCATCCGAGCCTGCCTCCGATTGCACGGGGCTGGGCATAAACGGCAGCTGCCGTGAAAAGTGCAACTGCAATGACAATAAACTTCTTCATTTTGTTTAGCTTTTAGTTTATGGATTAGAAATATGTTACGGATGAATTTTCTATTTCGGATATGATGGAATTGGCGACGCGGCTTGCACCGAAACGCAGCAGGGACGGAGTAAGCCATTCTTTTCCGAGTACCGTTTCCGCTATGGCATAGTAGGAGGCTGCGTCCTTGGCCGTGGAAATGCCTCCGGCAGGCTTGAATCCTACTTTGCGTCCTGTGCCGGCATAGTATTCCTTTATGCAGCCGCACATGACTATGGCTGCGAAAGGGGTTGCGGCCGGCTCCATCTTGCCTGTGGATGTCTTTATGAAATCGGCTCCGGACTCCATGGCCAGGAAAGATGCTGTCCTTATGCGTCCGGCATCGGCCAGGGCCCCGGTCTCAAGAATCACCTTAAGTATGACAGAGTCTCCCACAGTCTTTCTGACGGTCTTTATCTCTTCTTCGCACCGTTTCAGGTCTCCGTCAAGGAAACTGTTGAGAGCCAGTACGATATCTACCTCGTCGGCACCGTTCTCAACTGCCATCCTGCATTCGAGTTCCTTTACCTCGAGAAAGCTTTGGGAGGCCGGAAAGCATCCGGCCACAACGGTTGTGTGTACGCCTGGAGCTGTCAGGGTATCCTTGACTGTCCTGGCGAAGTTGGGATAGACGCATATCGATGCCGGTAACGGATATTCAGGATAATGCTTCTGGAAGTCGTTGACTTCTTCCGTGAGTTTCCTGATACCGGAATAAGTATCGGTGGCTTTCAATGATGTAAGGTCTGTCATGCTGAGGCAGGCCTTGAGAACTTCTGGTGTCATCCAATGGCTGAGATTGTCGTGGATAGCCTTGATCTTACTTTCTATTTCGTCCATTACTCTCTGTTTTTGGTGTCTATGATGATGGTGACGGGGCCTTCGTTGATTATTGCCACCTTCATATCCGCTCCAAAGATACCTTTTTTAACCTGCTTTCCCAAAATATTCTCCAGGCTTTCTATAAATTTTTCGTATATCGGAACGGATATCTCAGGTCTGGCAGCTCTTATGTAAGAGGGTCTGTTGCCTTTGCGGGTGGAGGCGTATAGGGTAAACTGGCTGATCACGAGAATATCGCCTCCGGTCTCTATGACGGAGCGGTTCATGACTCCGTTCTCGTCATCGAAGATGCGGAGATTCACTATTTTACGGCATAGCCAGTCTATGTCCTCCACGGTGTCGCTTCCCTCAATGCCGATGAGAATGGTCATTCCGTGCCCTATCTCCCCGTGGCATTTCCCGTCAATGACGACGGAGGAGCTGCTTACGCGCTGGATTACTGCCCTCATCAGCCTCGGATCTGTACGGTGATGCCGGCCTCCATGAGCGGTGCGGCGATGGTCTCCATCTCCTCCACGGTGACTTTTTCAAGCTCCTTTGCAGGAGTCTCACGGTCAAGGGTGTACATCATCACCTCTCTCGGCCTGAGGTCAAGGACTATTTTTCTCCACGGCTCCACGCTATCGGGGGAGGTGAGGTCTATCCTCCTGCCGTCTATGTTGCCCCTGAGGAACATGGTCTGGAGGATGAAGTTTCCGTTGAACTTTTTGAGGTTGTCGACAGTCTCCCGGAGGGAATAATGTCCGACCGGCTTGTTTACTATGCGTATGTATTCCTCCAGTCCGCTGTCGATTTTCAATATGGGATTGGTTACCTTCATAAGGGCCTCCCGGACTTCCTTTTTCCCGATCATGGTGGCATTGGAAAGTACTGAGACGGCGGCGTTGGGAAAGTATTTGTCCCTCATCTTCAGGGTGAAATCAATAATCTCAGGAAAATCCGGATGGATGGTGGGCTCGCCGTTGCCGGAGAATGTAATCGTGTCCACCGGCGTGCCCTCGGCATGCAGCTCGGCGAAGCGTTCCCGCATCCGCTGGAACACAGCTTCTTTCGTAGGGATGACCTGGTCGGCCCGGCCGTCCTTGTTCCATCCGCACTCACAGTAGACGCAGTCGAAGGAACAGAGTTTGCCGTTGTCAGGCAGAAGGTTGATGCCCAGGGAGTTGCCCAGACGGCGGCTCTTGATGGGGCCGAAGACTATAGAATGGAAAAGTATTGTTGACATGGTATTGTACTGTGTTATGAATTGTCAGATAAGTCGTCTGGAGGTGCTTTCGGATGTGAGCCGCATCCTGTCGAAGTCTATGGCGTCGATAAGCACTGCTCCCGGACGCTTTCCGGTGTCGAACGAGCCTAAGACTCCGTCCTTGCCGAGGGCGGCCGCTCCGTTGAGACAGCACCACTGTAGAATCGTTTCAAGAGGGATTTCGGGGTACCTGCTCTGGATGCACTTTATTTCCTCCACTATCGACAGTACATGGTTGGAAGACAGACTGTCTGTGCCGACAGCTATCCTGACGCCCATGCGCATGAACAGAGGCAGGTCTGCCATGGCTCTGTGTATGAAGATGTTGGATAAGGGGCATGTGACCCATGTGCAGTTGTGCAATATGCTTTCTGCGGCACGGATACTGTCTTCTCCGGCCACTGTGTTGTGTATCAGAAGTATGTGCTCGTCGAACGGGGCCGGATGTACTTTCCGGAGCTGGTCCAGAAAATGGAATACGGCCGGCTTTCCTGTGGCGGGAGCCACGCTGAGCCCTCTGTTGATGTAGTTCTCGTAGAGGGGGCCGCGGTGGAATCCTATCATGTCGTCCTCTTCCTGGGATTCCTGGTTGTGGTAGGAGATGAAACCGGCTTTAAGCCCCTCGGCTGAGGCCATGCGGAGCAGGTCCGGACTCATGGTGTAGGGTGAGTGGGGTGTGATGCCGGCGTCGATGCCTGCTTCAGTTGCTTTCCCCGCCAGTTTGCGGGCATCCTCAATCACGGCCGGGGCGTCCTGAGGCTCTGAACCGAACACCTCGATGAAAGTGCGGGTGTACATGGGACCCTCGCTTTTCATGGCGAAGCTCTCGTCGCAGTTCGAGATGTCCGCCATGGCGCTCACTCCCTCGTCGTACATCTTTTTGAACTGATGCCTCATGGCTTTTTGCCGCTCCTCCTCAGGGGCGGACTCCCTCAGTGCGTTGATCTGGTCTATGAAGCCGGACATGCCGGTGGCCTCGCGGAACTTGCCCTCCAGATGGGACAGCTCTATGTGGCAGTGCGCGTTGGTGAATCCGGGCACGAGTATGCCGTTGTGAAACTCTGTGCCTCCGGTCTCTTCTGAAAGCTGTCCGATGCCAGTGACCGTTCCGTCATCTGAAAAATCCACATAACCGTTGCGTATAGGTGCGGAGGTTACGGGAAAGATATAGTTAGCAGCTATCCGTCTCATTTTATAGTGTCTTTAAGAGTTGTGACAGGTGTGAACATATTGCCCCGATGCCTGTTTTTCCGTGTTGGCTTCCATTCGGTCACTCCGGCCTCAGCTACCTTGACTGAGTCCTCGGCGGCTTTCAGCGAGTCTCTCGCTGCCTCGGCTTTCTCAATCATGCAGATGGTCTCTGTCTTCATGTCCGAGGACGAGTAGAAGAGAAAGTCCTTGTCAGCCTTCATCGCCGAGTCTCCGAAGATGAGGAATGTGTTGTATGGCCGTTCTAAAAGGGCGGTGTCAGGCTCTGGTGACATCGGGAGTGCGGTGTCTGCCTGAAAAAACATCATTCTCAGGTATTTGAACATCATGCCTGCGTGGATGCCGTCAGCAGTATAAAGTTCGAGAGAGTCTATAAGCGGCCACAGGCGCGGGCGTCTGCCTTCAGCCTCGAGGATGTCGTTGAGCTCGGACTTGCGCATTTCCAGCATGGTCTTTGTTGCCTGAAAGACATCCTCGAACTTATCGGGCCGTTCCAGATAGTACTCCACGCTTCTGTTGTAGTCCTCGGTGGTATATCCGTATTTGTTGAAAATAGGCTCGTACAGCATCATCGTATCAGCCATCTTTCTGAAGATGTATCTGGTTTTGATCGCTTCGTCGGTCATGTAGATGTCATAGTATATCTCAGACATGACATCCTTGGGTATTATTCCGTCCCGTCTGTCGCATGAAGGGAGTGCCATGAGTGAGAGTATGGCCGTATATATGATGAGGAATGTCTTTCTGTGCATGTCGGTACTGTTGTTCGAGGTGCAAATATAAAGAATAAAAGTTATATTTGCACCCTTAATGCAAGCCCATGCTTATACGTCCGCCCAAACTGATTAAAAGGATTTATCCGTCTTTTATCTGGTCTTTCCCAAAAGAGACGGACGGACTTTTCCTTACCTTTGACGATGGACCGTGCCCACAGGTGACACCATGGGTGCTGGACCAGTTGGACGAGTATGGGGCGAAAGCCACATTTTTCTGCATAGGCAAGAATGTAGAGCTGTATCCGGATCTTTTCGGGGAGATTGTCCGCAGGGGACATGCCGTAGGCGGACATACTTACAGTCACATAGCCGGTTGGAGGGTACCCTCGGACGATTATGTGCAGGATGTGGATATGGCTGCTGAGTTGATAGGAACCAACCTGTACCGGCCTCCTTATGCCAAGATAACGCGCAGGCAGGCCGATATGCTTAGCGTGCGATACAATATAGTCATGTGGACCATCATAAGCCGTGATTACAACCGCAAGTTGGGGCACAAGGCCTGTGCGCGTAATGTGCTGCCTTATCTTGAACCCGGTTCTATAACGGTGTTCCATGACTCGATGAAAGCCTCGAAGAATCTATGGTACGCCCTTCCGAAGACCCTCGAGGCGGTGAGTAGGGCTGGCTGGAAATGTAAACCTATTTTATTGTAATAAGATATGAAGTACAATGTATTGTTGCTCGGTTCAGGCGGCAGGGAGCACGCTCTCGCCTGGAAAATATCCCGGAGCTCCGTGCTCGGAAAATTTTATGCGCTTCCGGGTAATCCCGGAATCAACTCTCTGGCAGAGGAAATAGACGGAAGTGTAGGGGATTTTGACCTGATACTGAGGACAGTCGTGGAAAAGAACATAGATATTGTGGTATGCGGACCGGAGGATCCGTTGGTGAATGGCCTGAAAGATTTCCTGATGTCATCTACGGAGGTCAGGAAGGACTTGCTTTTCGTCGGGCCGGGCCGGGCCGGAGCCATGCTGGAGGGAAGCAAGGACTTTGCGAAGGAGTTTATGGCAAGGCATGGAATACCGACGGCTGCATACAGAAGCTTTACGGCTGGACAGAAAGCCGAGGCATCAGCTTTTCTGCGGACGCTCAGACCTCCCTATGTGGTCAAGGCAGACGGTCTTGCGGCAGGCAAAGGTGTGATTATCTCGCAGACGCTTCAGGAAGCGGAAGAGTCTCTCGAGCATATTTTCGGAGGACAGTTCGGGACGGCAGGGGCGAAGGTGGTCATAGAGGAGTACCTTGACGGCGTGGAAGTTTCATTCTTCGTTCTTACGGACGGTCACGGCTATATGCTTCTGCCCGAGGCCAAGGACTACAAAAGGATAGGAAACGGAGACACCGGCCCCAATACAGGCGGCATGGGTTCGGTATCTCCAGTGCCGTTCTGTACGGAGGATTTTGTGGAGAAGGTGCGCAGCCGTATCATAGAACCTACCGTAAGAGGTCTGGAAAGTGAGGGCCTGGACTATAGGGGATTCATATTCTTCGGCCTTATGAACTGCGGCGGGGACCCGTATGTGATAGAGTACAATGTGCGTATGGGCGATCCCGAGACGGAGTCGGTTATGCTGCGTATAGACAGTGATCTGCTTGCGCACATGGCCGCGGCTGCCCGTGGAGACCTCTCCGGCGAACGGATTGTCGTGTCCGCTCAGTCGGCCGTGACCTGCATAATTGTTTCCGGCGGCTATCCCGGCAAGTATGCCAAAGGGTGTCCTATATCCGGTCTGGAGTCTCTTGAGGGAATCACGGTATTCAATGCCGGCACAGCGATAAAAGACGGGGGGCTTGTTACATCAGGGGGCCGCGTACTGGCTCTGTCCGCTGTCGGGAGCGGGCTTGAGGAGGCAAGGTCAAAGGTCTATGCCCAGGTGGAAAGAGTTTCTTTTGACGGGGCTTCCCATAGGGATGATATCGCTCTTGATATGATCAACTGGGGAAAACGGAGATGAGAGGCGGACGCAATTCCACGGTCATGGCAGTCTTGTCGGCGATGGTTGTCGCAGGGCTGGCCGTGTCCGGTTTTTTCATGCATGTCCATTGGCTGTCTGCGCTTCTGTCCCTGGCAGTGTATGCGGCCGCAGCCGTATCGCTCGGTTATGTGAATTCCAACAGCTTCCTGTTCACGACGGATTCCAAGCTGCTTTATCTGCCGTTTATGATGGTGTCGCTGGCTCTTCCGCATTCGCAGGAGCTGACTCTGACTCATGCCGCTGTCTTTCTGACAGTATGGACTATATACTACGCTCTGATGTTCGTCAACGGAGAGGGTCATAGGCTGTATCATCTTTTCATGTCTGCGCTTACCTCGGCTATGGCTGCTCTTATGGTGCCGTCACTGCTGTTTGTATGCGTGTTCATCCTGCTGTATTGCGTCTATCTCAGAGGACAGGATGTGATGAGGCTGCTCATGGCCGGTCTTTCTGCCGTAGTACTGCCTGTGCTGTATATACTGGCATGGATGTTTATATTTCCGGGAGAGAAGAGTGCCGGAGAGTTTTTCTCCGCCTATGCGGAGTCGCTTGTTCCGGTATTGCCATCGCTTCCGGAGCAGTGGACGCCATATGTATTCTATCTTGTCTTCATAGTGCTTTTCGGAATACGGGCATTGATCTTCGTCCTGTCAAAAAGCGGAGAAAGAAACAAGGCCCAGAAAAACGCGTTCGGTCTTTCTGTGGCCTTGTCTGTGATTGTGTTGCTCTGCGGGCTGTTTTTCAACAGGGCGACTTCGGTGGCAGTGGCATTGGTGCCTTTCTCGTTCCCGGTGTTTGATTTCCTCACCGATGGCCGGAAGGCAGAAGTCCGTATCTGGATGTCTCTGCTGATCCTGCTGACAGCAGCCCTTAGGGTGCAGGAACTCTGGCCTGTTATTTAATCGTCCTGCCAGGGTAAACTTTCAGGGCTTCCCTGAGGCATTCGAGAGCATCGCGCAGGTCCTCGATCTTAAGCACATAGGCTATACGGACCTCGTCCCGTCCTTTCCCGGGAGTGGCATAGAAACCAGCCATAGGAGCTACCATCACGGTCTTGCCGTTGTATGAGAAATCCTCAAGCAGCCACTGCGCGAACTTGTCGCTGTCGTCGATAGGAAGGCGGACTGCCGCATAGAACGCGCCCATAGGAGTCGGGCATTCTACACCGGGAATGGTCCTGAGGGTCTCTACGAGGAAGTCTCTCCTTTTAATATATTCGTCCCTGACAGCCTTGAAGTAGGATGCGGGAGCGCTGAGCGCTGCTTCTGCGGCGATCTGTCCGTAAGCCGGGGAGCAGAGACGGGCCTGTGAGTAGCGAAGCACTGCGTTCATCACCTCCTTGTTCTTGGAGACGATGGCACCGATGCGCACGCCGCAGAGAGAGTACCTCTTGGATACGGAGTCGCAGAGAATCACATTGTTCTCCAGTCCTTTGATGTGCATGCAGGAGTAGTGGGGCTCGTCGGTGTAGCAGAACTCGCGGTACACTTCGTCTGAATAGATGAAGAGATTGTGCTTGCGGGCCACTTCGCCCAGCTTCTCAATCTCGTCCTTGGTGTAGAGCACACCGGTAGGGTTGCAGGGGTTGCAGATGATGATACCCTTGGTTCTGGGAGTGATGTGTTTCTCGAACTCCTCGATCGAAGGGATGGCGAAGCCGTTGTCCATGGATGTGGTGATGGGCACGAACTTCACATCGTTGACGATGGCGAAGGAGTTGTAGTTGGTGTAGAAAGGCTCCAGTACGATGACCTCGTCATCGGGGTCGCAGGTGACCGTGAGGGCTATCTGAAGGGCCTCGCTGCCTCCGGTGGTGATGTTGATGTCTGTGTAGTCCACATCTATGCCGAGTCCCTGATAGTACTTGGCAAGACCCATGCGGTAAGACTCATTGCCGGCGGAATTGGGATAGGCGACGAGCTTGAGCTGGTTGTCCTTTACAGCTTCGAGGGCCTCGCGGGGAGACTCTATATCGGGCTGTCCGATGTTGAGATGGTATACTTTTATGCCTCTTTTCTTGGCAGCATCGGCATACGGAACGAGTTTCCTTATGGGCGATGCGGGCAGTGCCTGAGCTTTTTTAGAAAGTGTCAACATGATATTTTTGTTTAATGGGCAACAAAGTTATGAACTTTTCCGCAAAAACTTCTAAATTTGTATTTTGTTAACGAAATATTGTAATTCTTGCAAGAAGAAATATGAGCAACACTGAGAGCAGATACATGCTGAGAGGAGTCTCCTCCGCAAAAGAAGATGTGCACAACGCCATAAAAAACATAGATAAAGGATTGTTCCCCAAAGCATTCTGTAAGATTATACCTGACTGCTTCACAGGCGATCCCGACTGGTGTCTGGTTATGCATGCTGACGGAGCCGGCACCAAGTCTTCCCTTGCATACACATATTGGAGGGAGACAGGGGATATGAGTGTATGGAAAGGCATAGCAAGGGACGCTATGGTAATGAACACCGACGACCTGCTTTGCGTTGGCATCACCGACGGAATCCTGGTCTCTTCCACTATCGGCCGCAACAAGAACCTTATTCCGGGGGAAGTGATCTCGGCAATCATCTCCGGAACGGATGAATTCATCAGGTCGATGGAGCGTTACGGTATCAGGATGACTCTTACGGGAGGAGAGACAGCCGATGTGGGAGATCTGGTAAGGACAGTGATTGTGGACAGTACGGTATGCGCAAGGGTACGCCGCAGTGATATCATAGACAATTCCCGTATAGCAGCCGGAGATGTGGTTGTGGGCCTGGCCTCTTTCGGACAGGCGGAGTACGAGAACGAGTACAACGGAGGTACAGGCAGCAACGGTCTCACCTCGGCCCGTCATGATCTCTTCGCACATTATATAGCCGACAAGTATCCGGAGAGCTATGATCATGCCATGCCGGCGTCACTGGTGTATTCCGGGAGCCGTATGCTGACGGAGAAGGAGCCCGAGACCGGCCTGACCTACGGCAAGCTGCTGCTGTCTCCGACAAGGACTTATGCGCCGGTCATGAAGAGGATCTTCGATGGCTACAAGGACAGGATTCACGGTATGGTGCACTGCTCCGGCGGAGCTCAGACCAAGGTTCTCAATTTCATTGACTCGCTCAGAGTGGTGAAGGACAACATGTTCCCCGTGCCTCCGCTGTTCAAGGCCATACAGGTGGAGTCCGGTACGGACTGGCAGGAGATGTACAGGGTCTTCAACATGGGACACCGCATGGAGATATATACAGATAAGGAGTCGGCCTCAGCGATGATAGACATTTCGCGTGCATTGGGTGTGGATGCGAGGATTATCGGCAGGGTGGAGGAGGCTCCTGAGCGGGAGGTAGTCATATCCGGAGAGAACGGAAAGTTTGTCTATAGGTAGACTGCAATGCAGTACGGGAAATTTTATAGGATATTGTCCGGACTCCTGCCGCTTGCCCTGTTGTCCTGCGGCAGTGAGGGTGGGCACGAGAGCCTCAATCCTATTGCGGAAAAGGCGCTGAACGATACGGCTTCGGTCTACTATAACGATTTCAGTGCTTACAGGCGGGACATATCTGCTCTGCCCGTAGGTGTTTTCGGATGTGGAGTCAACAGTTTCGGGGTGACCGAAGAACTTCTTGCCATCGACTGTTTCGACAATATAACCGGAGCTCTCAGACCTGACGGAATAGCGGATTTCGGAGGCGAGAACATACAGCTTCTCACCGATCTCGCAAACGGACCGTATGAGGGCTATGTGAGTTCCGGCAATGTGGACTATCTGCAGGAGCAGGTACTGAGAAACGCCCTTTTCCTGATGGGCGGCAGTTACTATAATCTTGTGGAGGACGAGTACCGTTCCGGATATAAGGAGCCTGTAAAGCTGATAATTGTGTCGTCACCTACTGCGGACCTGTACGGTATGTCCGTCCTGGATGCGTTTCTTAAGGAAAGCGGTACGGGCGTCAAGGCAGTCGGTGTGACCGAGGCGGCTGTCAAGGAGGCAGTCTCTGATATAGATGAGGAAGGACATCTGTGCGTCGGTGTCATGTATCCTCCGGACGGGGTGTCTTCTATCGAATATGAGAAGATGATAAGGCAGATGGCTGCGTCAAAAAACCAGTCCGCTGACAGGATTCAGATATTGAATCAGGAAGCGGTAGGGCTGGCTGCTGCCATAAATGGCGATACAGCTTATGTGGACACTGTCGCGACAGCTGCGCGTTCCTCATATGCCGGTCCGGTGACCGGCATAAGCTACAACAATATCGACATATCGTTGTTTGACCGGTATGGGTTTGAGACCTCAGGCCATGCACTCCTGTATGCAAGGCGCGGAACCCTTTCCGGCGTACAGCTCAACTCGGTGGAGAATTATGTCCGTTTTCATCTCGTTTCCATGATCGAGCGTCATAGAAGAAGCGGCAGCACTGTGCCCATCTCATCCATAATACTGGTGGATCCCGGTTATTCGCAGGCTGTGGATATCATGAGACAGGTCGTGGACGAACTTTACAATTTCAAGCGGGGCGGAGTGTATCTGTACCGCAACAGCATATCTCCGGATGTCAAATTCATCAATCCGGCGGAGAGTGCGGTGATGGAGGCCTACAGGATATTGAGGCAGGACAATCACCTTGCGCTGAGAGGAGAGAAGACTGAGCTGATGCCGTTTGTCTCCATGCCCTCCGGCAGTCTCAGCGCCGATGCCCTGAACGCGGACGGAAGCATGAAGGATTCATTCAAGTTCGGGCGTCAGTCCGGAACCGAGGATATCTCCACCAAGGTGGTGCCTTTCGCACCGGGTTATGTGGGCGAAGACCTGCTCAATTATGTCGGGCGCAACAGCAGCCGGACATTTTCCATGATTAGAAATTCCCTTTATTGATATATGCAGTATCCAGCAAGTATTTCCTCAGAAGAACTCTCACAGCTTGAATCAGTGGATTTCGACGGCCCTATCGTAGTCGTCTCGGACCTTGACGAGGATTTCGCCGAGGCCATGGACTATCTCAGAGAACAGGCGGTGATAGGTTTTGATACAGAGACCAAGCCGTGCTTCACTTCCAACTCACCGCGTCATCATGTGGCCTTGCTTCAGCTCTCGGGAGCCGACAAGGCTTATATCTTCCGGCTCAACCTGCTGGGACTGCCGGCTCCTCTTGCATCGGTGCTCTCTGACGACAGGATTGTCAAAGTGGGTGCTGCGGTCAAGGAGGATGTGCGCGGCCTGTACTATTATCGTAAATTTACTCCCAGGTCCTTTGTGGACTTGCAGGCCATAGTGGCTGAATACGGCATCACAGACAAGAGTGTGCGCAAGATGTCTGCTATTATTCTTGGCAAGAAGGTGTCCAAGACGCAGCAGCTTTCCAACTGGGAGGCTCCGCAGCTTTCCGGAGCACAGCTCAAGTATGCCGCCATCGACGCCTGGGTATGCCGCGAGATGTATCTTAGACTCAAATCAGAGGGCGGGAAATGATGAAAAGTATCGTACTGAAACGTGGCCGTGACGAGTCTGTGCGCCGTTTCCATCCGTGGATATTCTCCGGAGCTGTTGCTTCTGTGGAGGAAGCACCTTATGAGGGAGAGGTGGTGGAGGTGCTTTCGCATGACGGACATTTTCTGGCCTACGGGCATTATCAGAAAGGTTCTATCGCTGTTAGGATTTTGACTTTCGCTCAGGATTTCAGGCCTTCAGAGGACGGACGTATGCCGCTGGCTTTCTGGCAGGACCGTATAGGCAAGGCTTTGAACATGCGCCGTACTCTGGGACTGCCGTCATCCGGTACCGACTGTTACCGGCTGGTACACGGCGAAGGTGATTCACTGCCGGGTCTGATTGTGGATATATACGGAGACGTGGCTGTGCTTCAGGCTCATTCCGCCGGCATGTATCTTTCCGCAGACCTTGTGGCCGAGGCTCTTATGAGTTGTGCCGGAGTAAGGGCCGTGTTCAATAAGAGTGAGGGTACGGCTCCTCATAAGGCCGGACTTGATCTTCATGACGGATATATCTGCGGAGATTGCCTCTCTGACGAGACGGCTGTATCGGAGAACGGCCATAAGTTTCTTGTCAACTGGGCCGCCGGACAGAAGACCGGATTCTTTCTGGATCAGAGGGACAACCGTCAGTTGGTGGGTTCTTATGCTGCCGGCAGAAAAGTGCTGAATCTTTTTTGCTATACAGGGGGCTTTTCGGTGTATGCTCTGAATGCCGGCGCATCGTCCGTGGTCTCAGTGGACTCGTCGGCCGTTGCCGTCGGGATGCTCCGCCGCAATGTGGAACTTAATTCCGGAGAGAGTGACGCTGCCCGAAGGCATTCCGCTGTATGCGCAGATGCCATAGATTATCTGCGCGATTCCCGGCCAGGTGAATTTGACCTCATGGTCGTGGATCCGCCTGCTTTCGCCAAGCACCGTGACGCTCTGGACAATGCCTTGAGGGCATACAGGCGTCTCAATGCGGCGGCCATAGCCAAGATAGCTCCTGGCGGCCTGTTGTTTACCTACAGCTGCTCCCAGGCGGTTGACCGCAAGGCTTTTGAACTGGCTGTGTTCTCGGCGGCAGCTCAGACCGGCCGCAGTGTGCGTATCCTGCGCAGGCTTACCCAGCCGGCTGACCATCCGGTCAATATCTATCATCCTGAAGGCGATTACCTCAAAGGCCTGCTGCTTTATGTCGAATAGCGAGTGTCTGCAATATGCATGAGCTTGTATTGACTCGGAAAGACAAGGCATCCCGTTACGAGGAACTTTTGCCTCAGATACGCTCGCTTATCGCCGGTGAGACAGATTTGACGGCCAATCTGGCCAATGTCTCTGCCGCTCTGCATGAGGCTTTTGATTTTTTATGGGTGGGTTTCTATCTCGTGGATGACGCTCGGAATGAATTAGTGCTTGGACCTTTTCAGGGGCCCGTGGCATGTACGCGCATCGGTTATGGCAAAGGGGTGTGCGGAACGGCATGGAAAGAGGGACGCAGTGTCGTGGTTGAGGATGTGCAGGCATTCCCCGGACACATAGCGTGCAGCCAGAAGTCCCGCTCGGAGATAGTGGTGCCTGTGTCTGATGACGGAGGACATGTTCTCGGAGTGCTGGATATAGACAGTGTGTTTTTGAGTGCTTTTGACGAGGTTGACCGTCATTATCTTGAGATGTTGTGCAGGATAATTTGCGAATCTGCAAAATAGTATGTATATTTGCGCTCCCAATTCACCATGGTACCATGGCCGAGTGGTTAGGCAACGGTCTGCAAAACCGTGTACAGCAGTTCGATTCTGCTTGGTACCTCAAGAGAAAAGACTCCAAGAAACCTGGAGTCTTTTCTATTTATATCCTCTTGAATGAATGGTCATGCTTTCTATCTGACAGAATATGAATGTTATTGTAATAGGCGCCACCTCCGGAATCGGAAGAGCTGTGGCGGAGATTTATGTAAGAAACGGGCATAAGGTGGGAGTGACAGGACGCCGTGAGAACCTTTTACGGGAAATCGCCGGCCAGGCTCCGGAGGGTACGGTTTACCCGAAGTCCTTCGATGTCTCCGGAGACGATGCGGCGCAGAGACTGGCCGAACTGGTAGAAGTGATGGGAGGAGTGGATGTCTGTCTGTATTCGTCAGGTTATGGTCATACGAATACGGCTTTGGAACCGACATTGGAATTAGGGCAGATAGATGTCAATGCGAAGGGATTCGTGCGCTGTGCCGCGTGGCTGTTCAATTACTGGGCCGGGAGCGGCCGCCGTGGACATCTGGCTGTTATCTCCTCGGTGGCATCGATACTGCCGCTTGGTGTGTGCCCAGCTTATTCGGCCACCAAGAAATTCGAGGCTTTCTATGCGCAGACGCTCCGTCAGCTTGCTGTGATACGCGGGGCCGATATCCGCATTACCGTAATCAAGCCCGGCTTCGTGGATACGGATTTCATACAAGGACGGCATTTTCCCATGACCATACATCGGGAAAATGCCGCCGCAATGATTGTCCGTGCTATAAGGCGTGGTAGAAAAACGGTGGTGATTGACAGGCGCTGGGCTGCACTCGGAGTGCTGATGCGCCTGATCCCGTCTCCGTTGTGGAATTGGGGAGGCCGTTTTTTCAGACCTTATAAGGACATGTTCTAAAGTTCCTCGAATTCCACATCCGAGAACTGTGTGTCCCCGTCCTTCTCTCTGGGTGTGTGCCTGGAGTCGTCCTCTGTACGCTCTACGACAGGGCATCTCTCCTTGATGAAAGCTATGACTTCCTCAAGTCCCTGGGAGAACTTTTCGAAATCCTCTTTGTAAAGGAAGATTTTATGTTTGTCGTATGCGAAGCGTCCGTCTTTCTCAATCCTTCTCTTGCTTTCAGTGATGGTGAGATAGTAGTCGTTGCCCTTGGTCGCTTTCACGTCAAAGAAATAAGTTCTTTTTCCCGCGCGTACAGGCTTGGAGTACACATCATCTCCGCTGCGCTCCATTGCTGTTGAATTATCAATATCCTCAGAATACATTTTATTAAATTTTACAAAATTTGTCACAAATATAGAGTTTTTTCTCATCTTCAAGTTATATTTGCAAAATGTTTTAAAAATATTGTATGCTAAACCGTCGTCTGATAAGGATAAAAGTCTTTAAAGTTCTTTACAGTGTGGTGACTTCCGGCTCCGATTCCGTTAAGGAGGCAGAGAAGACGCTTATGTATTCATGTGAGAAGACCCTGCACCTTTATTATTTCATACTCAATGCCGCGGTAGCCCTGCAGAATGCCGCTGAGAATAGGATAGAGACCGGGTTGAAGAAATTCAATCCCTCCCCGGAGGAGCGGAATCCCAACCGCAAGTTCGCGGAGAATCAGGTGTCGGCGTATCTCGGACAGGACCCGCGTTTCATGAAGTACTGTGCCGATCACGGCCTTGTGTGGACCGAGGATCTCGCCGTATTTGTTAAAAAGCTCTTCAACGCTGTCTCTGCAAAGGAATATTTCAAGGAATATATGGAGACGGAGGCCCGTTCCATGGCACAGGACTGTGACCTTTTTATCAAGATATTCTCGGATCCTGAGCTTTTTGAGGACAATGAGGACCTTGAGTCGTTCCTCGAGGATATGTCTATGTTCTGGATAGACGATCTCGGATATGTGCTCAATGTGATAGTCCGCAATCTGGAGCTGCTCCGGCATAAGGGCTCGATGCCTTTGCCGGATGTGTTTCTCAAGGATGATGACAGGGAGTTCGCGGTGGAGCTGCTGCGGGCGGCAATGGCCGGTTATGACAAGTATATGGATATAGTTGTATCCAACACCAGTAACTGGGATCCGGACAGGGTGGTCACCACTGACCTGGTTTTGATTGTCCAGGGTGTCGCCGAGGCTGTGCGTTTTCCCAATATCCCGCTGAAGGTCACAATCAATGAGTATGTGGATATCTCCAAGTTCTACAGTACCAATAACAGTAAGGTATTCGTCAACGGTCTGCTTGACAGGATTCTGAGAAAGATGGTAGATACGGGCGATATCGTCAAGAGCGGACGCGGACTGATAGATAATTAAAAAAACTTATTATATTTGTCTAATATTAATACAAATTAAAAACCAAAATGAATCTTTACACATTCTTATTATCGCTCAATGATTCTACAGGTATGACTCAGGCCACGGCTGGCGAGCCTTCGTTCTTCCAGCAGTATTCGTTCCTGATTCTGATGATTCTCATCTTCGTGGTGATGTATTTCTTCATGATACGTCCCCAGCAGAAGAAACAGAAGGAGATTGTCAAATGGAGGGAGTCTCTGCAGAAAGGTGACAAAATCGTGACTGTAGGAGGTATCTACGGAACCATTGACGAGGTAAAGGACACATTCCTTATCGTAGAGATTGACAACAATGTCAAGATCCGTGTGGATAAGTCCTCTGTAGTGAAGGATATCACTGACGCACAGAGAAAATAATCTAAAAGTTACAGATGACCTCTGTTAGCGGAACATCTGAAAGCGGCCGTAAAGGCAGATGGAGGGACAGAAAGGAGTGGCTTCTGCTGCTTCTTTCTCTCTTTCTGGCTTTTGTCGTGTGGCTTCTGCACAGTCTGTCGCTTCAGTATTCCGTCTTTATCGAGTACAATGTAAGGTTGGAGACATCCCTGCAGGGACGCTCACGCTCCTCAGTTTCGGAGGATGTGCTGATCATCAGGGGCAAGGCTGACGGATACTATATTCTCAGGCAGAGGATTGGCAGGCCCAAGACTCTGAAGGTGACAGCCCAGGCGGAAAGTATGACTTATAAGGGCGGAGATGTGTTCAGCGTCGTGTGCGAGAATATCAAAAGCAACATAGTGGAGGCTCTGGGAAGCAGTGTGGAGCTGGAGTTCATAGTGACGGACTCCTTGGATTTCACATATCCAAGGATAGTCTCCAGAAAGGTGCCCATAGTACCCAAGTCATCCATAACCTATATGCCACAGTACATGTCTGTGGGCGGGATGGTGCTTCGTCCTGACAGTGTGGAGATATACGGTGATGCCGGGTTGCTCGAGTCGGTCGATTCGGTATTTACAGAGACGGTGTCCCGCAGTAATGTGGACGGTCCCATACAGGGAATCTGCGGACTGGTGCCCATACGCAGGGTTGAGTATTCGGTGGATGCCGTTTACTATTCCGTCGATGTTGTCCGTTATATAGAGGAGACGCTTACGGTTCCGGTGACAGCTCTTGGTGTACCTGAAGACAAGGAGATGCTTATCCTCCCCTCGACGGTCACTCTTACATTCAGGAGGGTGTTCAGCAACGAGCGCTTTACCCCGGACGATTTCGTGCTGTCGGTGGATTATGACGATTTTATCAACACGATAGACTCGGAACTGATTCCGGAGCTGACTTCCAGTCCGGCCGGTGTTCTGTCATGGTCCATATCTCCCAGATATGTGGACTGTATATTGGTGGACAGAGACAATCCGTAGGATGAGGACGCTTGTTGTCACAGGAGGAATAGGCAGTGGGAAAAGCTATGTGGTGCAGATGTTCGCGGCGCTCGGGATTGCCGTGTATGATGCTGATACGCGGACCAAGAGGCTTTATGACATGGATTCCCAACTGCTGGAGTCGCTTGTGGACCTGCTCGGCGACGGGCTGGTGCGTGACGGCCGGCTTGACCGTCAGTATATGGCTGCGAGGATATTCTCCGACAAGGAGCTTCTGACGGAGGTGGAATCGCTGGTGTATCCGAAGGTGAGGGAGGATTTCGAGGCATGGAGGACGCGGGCGGACGGACCGTTCGTAATCATGGAGTCCGCTGTGTATCTTGAGAAACCGCTTCTTGCCGGTATGGCGGATAAGGTCCTGACGGTAACATGTCCCGAGGAGACAAGGGTGGAGCGTGTCATGCTCCGTTCTCCGATGTCCAGGCAGCAGGTCGTGGAGAGGATTCACAATCAATGGCCGGACAGCAGGAGGACGGCTTTGTCCGATTATGTTGTCGTCTCGGATTTCAGACATCCGCTCCTGCCTCAAGTCTATGAGGTGTATGTGAAAATGAAGGAAGATATATAATGCAACAATCAGAATAATTTAAAAACATGAAGACAGATTTACAGAAGGTGCTGGCCATCACAGGGGAACAGGGACTGTTCACGTATGTTTCCCAGGCCAGGAACGGAATGATAGCCGAGTCCATGCTTACAGGACGCCGCAGTGTGTTCGGCCCTCACGCGAAAGTATCGTCGCTTTCAGACATATCAATCTACACGGAGGACGGAGAGACACCTCTCAAGGATGTTCTGCTGAAGATGAAAGAGGCCCTCGGTGAGGCCGATGCGCCGGAACCCAAGTCCGCCAACAGCGTTTTGGAGGAATTTTTCGGCAAGGTGCTGCCCGGATATGACTCCGACCGTTTCTATCCATCGCATATGAAAAAGGTTGTCGGATGGTACAATATTCTGAAGAAGTACGCTTCTCTGGATTTCGAGGACGAGGAGGAGAAAAAGGAAGAGGAGCCCAAGGAGGAAAAATAGTATATGAGAGACGGCCGTAAAAGAGTCCGTGTCGTGACTATGGGATGCTCGAAGAACCGTGTGGACTCCGAGCATCTTCTTATGCAGCTGTCTGCTGCCGGATATGATGTCTCGCCGGAGGAGGGGGAGCCTTTGGAGGGAGCTGATGTCGACATTCTGATCATCAATACCTGCGGATTTATTCTGGATGCCAAGGAGGAGTCCGTTCAGGCCGTGCTGGAGGCTGTGGATGCTAAGAAGCGCGGTGTCATAAAGGAGGTCTATGTGATGGGATGCCTGTCGCAGAGATATTCCTCGGAACTGCCGGCCGAAATACCGGAGGTGGACGGATTTTTCGGGGCTTTCTCGATAAAGCCGCTTTTGGAACGGTTGTCGGTGCGGTATGATGCATCTCTTGAGACACGCCGCTATCTGACCACTCCGGGGCACTATGCCTATCTGAAGATTTCGGAAGGCTGTGACCGCCGGTGCTCTTATTGTGCGATACCGGGCATAAGAGGCCCTCATATATCCGTAACGGAGGAGAAGCTGGTCGACGAGGCCCGCTCCCTTGCCGACAGCGGTGTCAAGGAACTCATAGTGATTGCGCAGGATACCACATTTTATGGTCTGGACCGGTATCGTCAGAGGCGTCTGGGGCATCTGCTGGCGCAGTTGAACGACATCAGTGGGGTAGAGTGGATAAGACTTCTGTATGCCTATCCGGATGCTTTTCCTCAGGATGTCTTGGAGATCATGGCATCGTCATCGAAGATGTGTAAGTATCTGGATATTCCCCTTCAGCATTCGGCCGACCCTGTGCTGAAAGCCATGCGGCGCTCCGTGAACGGCAGGCAGACCCGTGAGCTCGTGGAGAAGTTCCGTAAGGCGGTTCCGGGCATAGCCTTGAGGACGACTCTTATGGTGGGCCATCCCGGAGAGGGGGATAAGGAGTTCGATGACCTGCTGTCGTTCGTCAGGGACTACAGGTTCGAGCGGATGGGAGCGTTCGCATATTCTGAGGAGGAAGGGACCTGGGGGGCACAGAATTTGAAGGATTCGGTACCGGAGTCCGTCAAGCAGGAAAGGCTGGATGAACTGATGGAGGTTCAGGCAGGAATCTCCTTGAGATACAACGAAAGCCGCATAGGAACTGTGGAGAGGGTGCTTGTGGACTCATGTTCGCCTGTGGACGGAACTTTTACCGGCAGGACGTCCAAGGAGAGTCCTGAGGTAGACGGAGAGGTCTCGGTGCCGTATTCCGGTCATGCTCTTGTGCCGGGCGCGTTTGTGAATGTCCGGATTACCGGAGCCGATGAGTATGACCTTAATGGAGAATTGATTAACTGATATATGAGAAAGTTATTGATACCGGTGCTGCTGTCTGCAGCAGTTCTTGTCTCGTGTGCGCCGATGACATATACTCTTCCCATAGAAAAGAGGGATGTGTCGCCGGACAATGTGGATTTCATGGGAACGCTGCCCGGAGTGCTGACTCTTCTGCATACGGACAGTGTCTATGCGGATTCCACTCTTATGTCGGCATTTGCGATAGGCATGGCGGAGAGACTTGAGGTGGATCTGGGACTTGACTCAGGTTCGGTTCCGGTATTCTCGATGCTTGCTTTCGAAGTCGATTTCCGGGACAGCGCGGCAAGACGCCGTCTGCATGACATGACAGGTGTGGACTTTCTCGTGGTGGCGGATTCACTCTATGTCGGAGATTATACCGTGTCCGATAAGAAGGAGATGGCATATGTCGACTCCCGTTTCCTGTACCAGACGGTGGTGGAGCTGCCGTATTCTGTAAAGGTACGGGTCTACCGTGCCGGGACGGAGGCACCTGTGTCCGATATCAGCGATTCGGATGTTTTTGCCTGGAGCCTTATGGCGGATTCTCAGATACCGTCCCTGAGGGCGGTGGAAAAGGTCGATGGCTCTTTGGTAGAGTATTTCAATACGATGGGCAGGACTGTCGCCTCGGAGCTTTCCCCGGGCTGGAGTACGGTCAATCTTGTCCTCTATGTATACAATAATGACAGGTGGACAGAGGCTTGCCGACTGGCTTATCTCTTTGAGTGGGAAAAGGCCATGGATATCTGGCTGGTGGAGGCTTCAAGTCCTGATGCGCGCAAGGCGGCCTGTGCCGCACACAATATCTCAGTGGCATGTGAGGTCCTGGGTATGGACGGACTCGCGGCTCAATGGAGGGAAAGATCAGAATATTAATTAAATATATACCGATATGTTTTTATCCATGACCGGATACGGCAAGGCCGAAGTTACATCCCGTAATAAAAAATACACAGTAGAGGTGCGCTCTCTTAACGGAAAGAGCAGCGACATCTCGGTCAAGTCCTCGTTTTTGCCTAAAAACAAGGAACTGGAATACAGGCAATATCTTACCCGCCGTCTGGTGAGGGGCAATATAGATGTCTTCCTGACATCCGAGGCTGTCGCAGGCTCTGAGGCCCGTAGGATAGACAGGGAGGTGTTCAGGGACTATTTCAGTCAGATGGCAGATATCGTGTCGTCTTTGGAACTGGACAGCAAAGATGACTGTATGTCCTCCGTGCTGGTGTCCTCCGTGCTCCGTATGCCTGATGTGGTGGCTGCGGACAAGGATGAGATGACAGAAGAGGACATATCGGCTTTAGACAGGTCATTGGAGGAGGCGGTCGACGCTCTGGTTGTTTTCCGGGCCCGTGAGGGGGCGGTGCTCAAGGCAGACCTTCTGACCCGTGTGGACAATATAGAACGCATACTGGCTGAGGCCGAGGTTTTTGAGGCCGAGAGGGTGCCGGCTATCCGCCAGAGGATACTCTCGAGGATGGAGGAGCTGTCCCTCGCTCCTGACCACGACCGTCTGGAGCAGGAGATGATATATTACCTGGAGAAGCTGGATGTCAACGAGGAGAAGGTTCGGCTTCGTCAGCACTGCCGTTATTTCCGCGACACGATGGATGCGGAGGAGTGTCCGGGCAAGAAATTGGGATTCATAGCCCAGGAGATGGGCCGCGAGATCAACACCCTCGGCTCCAAGTCCAACCATGCCGGGATGCAGAAGTGTGTGGTGCGGATGAAAGATGAGCTGGAGAAGATAAAGGAACAGGTGTTGAATGTGTTGTAATATGTTGAATATCTGAGTTCTTTAAAATCGCTGCGGAGGGAGGCCTGTTCTGTGGCGATTTTTTTGTATGCCTGCATAATATTTTGCTTAGAACTTTCTATCTTTGTCTGTCGTAAAATACACAGTGAAGATGGAAGACTTGAACAGACAGCATAGCGCGGCGGAAGAGACCGTGCAGAAGAATTTCCTCGAAGAGATTATTGAGAATGACCTGGCTTCGGGCAGGGTGGAGTCGGTGATGACCCGTTTCCCGCCGGAGCCGAACGGTTATCTGCATATCGGCCATGCCAAGAGCATCTGCCTCAATTTCGGCCTGGCTCAGAAATACGGCGGTAAGACCAATCTCCGCTTTGACGACACCAACCCCGTGAAGGAGGATACCGAGTATGTGGATTCCATCAAGGAAGACATCAAGTGGCTTGGCTTCAACTGGGCGGGTGAGTACTACGCCTCCGACTATTTCCGGCAGCTCTACGACTGGGCTGTGGAGCTCATCAAGAAGGGCCTGGCATATGTGGACGACCAGACTCAGGAGGAGATACGCCAGAACAGAGGTACCGTCCAGCAGCCAGGTGTGGACAGCCCCTGGCGCAACCGCAGCGTGGAGGAGAACCTGGACCTGTTCGAGCGGATGAAGAACGGGGAGTTCCCCGACGGCAGCAAGGTGCTCAGGGCCAAGATCGACATGGCACATCCGAACATGATGTTCCGTGACCCCCTGATGTACCGCATCATCCACGCCTCGCACCACCGCACCGGGGACAAATGGTGCATCTACCCGATGTACGACTACGCCCACGGTCAGTGCGACTCGATAGAGCACATCACCCACTCGATCTGTACTTTAGAGTTCGACGTACACCGTCCGCTCTATGACTGGTTCATCGAGCAGTTAGGCATCTTCCCCTCGCATCAGTACGAATTTGCCCGCCTGAACCTCACCTACACCGTCATGAGCAAGCGCAAGCTCCTGGAGCTGGTGCGCAACGGCTTCGTCAGCGGCTGGGACGACCCCCGCATGCCGACCATCTGCGGTATCCGCCGCAGGGGCTATACTCCCGAGAGCATCCGCAACTTCGCCGAGAAGGTGGGAGTGGCCAAGAGGGACAATCTCATCGACCTCTCGCTCTTGGAGTGGTGTCTGCGCGAGGACCTGAACAAGCGTTCCAACCGCTACATGGTGGTCACCGACCCCGTCAAGTTAGTTATCACCAACTGGAACGACGGCGAGTGCAGCGCGGCAACCGAGGTGGAGACCGGCCGTACCGAATATTGTACCGCACCTAAGAATCCCGAGGACCCCGAGGCAGGGCAGAGAACCATCCTCTTCGGCCGCGAGCTTTACATCGAGCGGGCCGACTTCATGGAAGAGCCTCCCAAGAAGTTCTTCCGTCTGCGTCCGGGCGGAGAGGTGCGCCTGAAATATTCTTACATCATAAAGTGCGAGGAGGTGGTCAAGGACGCCGAGGGCAATATCACCGAGATCCGCTGCACCTACGACCCGACCACCAAGCCCGGCAGCGGTACATGGCGCTCTGTCAAGGGCACGATTCACTGGGTCAATGCCACCCAGTGCGAGAAGGTCCGCCTGAGACTCTACGACCGGCTTTTCACCGAAGCCGACATGAGCGGCATCCCCGAGGGCAAGGACTACAAGGCCTATCTTAATCCCGACTCCCTCAAGGAGGTGGATGCTCTCGCCGAGCCCAGCCTTTTAGAGGACGCATCCGGCATCGCCGTTCAGTTCGAGCGCAACGGATACTATATCAAGGATAAGGACTCTACACCGGAGCTGCCGGTATTCAACCGCGCCACCGGACTCAAGAGCAGTTTCTAAGCTAATAGGGAAGTATGCTCTGGGTTCTGTCAGCGGTCATAGGACTGTTAGTAGGAGCGGTGGGGGCTTGGATTATCCAGGCCTCTGCCCGTAAGAAGGATGCGGCTCTGGCTGAGGCAGATCTGAAAGTGGCCCAGGCAAGGGCTGAAATGTTGGAAAAGAACCTGGAAGAGCAGAAGGAGTCCCGCAAGGCGGAGGCAGAGACCCTGCGTCGCGAGTACGACGAGAAGCTACAGAAGATGGTGTTGACATTCAAGGACTCTGCTGCCGAGATTCTCAAGGAGAAGTCCCGTGACCTGTCAGCTGTCAACTCCGAGCAGATAAAGAATATTCTGGATCCTCTGGGTAAGAAGATGGAGGAGTTCCGTCAGGCCGTGGAGGATTCCAAGGAGAAATCTTTGAAAAATACGGCCTCTATCGAGCAGCAGATCCGCTCAATGATGGAACAGACCGTCTCGCTCGGCAAGCAGGCCGGAGATCTGGCTTCGGCTTTGCGGTCCAAGAACAAGCTTGTGGGCAACTGGGGCGAGGTGGTCCTGCTCAACCTTCTCGAGGGCATGGGTCTTCGGGAAGGAGAGGATTATGTAAAGCAGGAGGCTATACGGGATGTGGACGGTAATTCTGTCCTGAGTGATGACGGAGGCCGTCGACTGATTCCGGATGTGGTACTGTTTCTTCCTGAGAACAAGGCTGTTGTAATAGATTCTAAAGTCTCTTTGGAGGCTTATCTCAATTATGTCAACGCAGCAGACGAAGAGTCCAGGACGCAGGCTCTTGCAGCTCACAGCAGGAGCGTGGAGACTCATGTGAAAGAGCTGGCCGCCAAGAACTACAGCAAGTATATCCGTTCCGCAGGCAAGGATTCGCTGGACTATGTCGTGATGTTTGTGCCCAATGAGGGGGCCTTCCAGCTGTATTATCAGAATTTAAGAGAGAAGTGGCACGAGGCTTTCGACCGCGGCATTATTATCTCCGGAGAGTCCAACCTTTTCGCCATGCTCAAGATTATCGAGAATACATGGGTGAGGGTCCGTCAGCAGAAGAATACCGAGGAGGTGATGCGCCTGGCCTCAGAGTTGCTTGACAGGGTCGGAAAGTTCGCCAACACTTTCAACGATGTGGGGACGGTGCTTGACAAGGCCGTGTCGAAGTTTCAGGATGCCCGCAAGGTGTTGTCCGGCCGTCAGTCCATAGTGGTGACGGCCCGTAAGTTGGAGGGAAAGGGCGTACAGGTGAGGGAGCGCCTGCATTCGGCGCTTTCTGGTACGGGAGAAGATGTGTCGACGGAATAATAGATTACCGATATCATGAGAAGTATTATCGCAATATTGACCGTTTGCCTGCTGTTGGCCGTTTCCTGCGGAGGACGCGGCAAGGCATCGGATGATTCAGCTACATCGCCATTCACGCAGGAGGAGCTTGAGCCGGTACGCGGTGATGTTGTCCGTGCAGAGGGAACAGGCACCTCTGCCAGTATGGAGATGGCGACGCGCATCGCAAGGATGAATGCGTTGACGGTTCTTGCATCCAAACTCAATCCGGAAGACTCCCTTTCAGCTACTCCCGTTGTGGACATCACTTTGGTGGACCGAAGTGTTTATCGTAACGAATCTTCTGACAGCTACACCGTGTGGGTGCTGCTGGAAACACATATCGACAGTCTAAAATAATCTATATGCGCAGAATATTACTGATACTTGCCGCTTTGTCGGCTCCGCTGGCTCTCAATGCACAGAAACTGCTTTGGGATGTCGATTTCAAATTCGGCTTTGACAACAGGGAATACATGAAACTGACCACATCACCGTCCAACACTACTTTCGGTGCCATGCTTGCACCTAAGGTCGGTCTCGGCTGGGGAGAGGGGCATTCGGTCTATGCCGGTGTGGATATCTACAAATATTTCGGACAGTCAGATCCGGCTCTGTCGTTCGATTATCTGCTGTATTATCAGTTTGACGGCAAGTATTTCAAGGCAAACGCCGGAGCGTTTCCCCGCAAAAGGCTTTCCGGTCATTATCCCAAGGCGTTTTTCGACGAGCATTATTTCTTCGACGGCAATATCGAGGGTGCGTTGCTCAGCTATACCCGTAAATGGTGGCGTATTGAAGGGGCTGTTGACTGGGTCGGCTGTATGGACGAGGTCACGCGGGAGAGATTCTCGGTGTATTCATATGGTCAGGCAGGAGCCCCGTGGCTCAATCTGTCCTACAGTTTCATGATGACCCACTATGCCGGCAGCGGGCGCATAAGCGGGGTGGTGGACAATGTGTGGCTTTATCCGCATCTGTCATCCGATTTGTCAGCATTTTTGCCCAGGAATATGTACATGAATATCAGGGCTGGATGGCTTCAGACTTTTCAGAACGACCGTGTAAGCGGTGACGGTTATGTGCTGCCCGGAGGCTTCCAAGGCGAGGTGTCCATAGAGTACTGGGGATTCGGGATAAGCAATACTGTCTTCGCGGGAGACAATCTGATGCCTTTCTATTATACCGAGGACGCACTCGGCATAGCATACGGCAGCGACTTGTATTACGGAGACCTGTTCTACAGTACGGATTCGGGAATCTATGACCGTCTGGAAATTTCGTATCATTATGATTTCAAGGATTTCCTGCGTCTGAAAGTGGCGTCTGTACATCACTATGACGGTTACGGCTGGGGATGGCAGCAGCTCGTGCAGCTGACGGTCAATCTCAATAATTTTCAGTTTCCGTCCAGAAATGACCGCCATCACAGATAACCGGCCGTAATATGGCAAGGTGTGTTTTCCCAGAGGTCTCAGCGTCACTGCAGCAGTATGTGGCGGATAGTGTCATGCCACGGTATGATACTTATGACAAGGCGCACTCGCGCAGGCATATACAGTCGATCATAGACCAGAGCATGGAGATATTCCGCAAGCTTTCAGCCGGTCAGATGGACGGAGGCCGCCGGTATGAGCTTAATCCCGATATGGTCTATGCGATAGCGGCCTACCATGATATCGGAATATGTGAGGGCCGTGAATCCCATCATCTGGCATCCGGCCGTATGCTTGAAGCCGATACGGCTTTGCTCCGCTGGTTCTCACCGGAACAGATTCACATGATGAGGGAGGCTGTGGAGGATCACCGTTCGTCCAATAAAAGCTGGCCGCGCTCCATCTACGGCCGGATAGTCTCCGAAGCCGACAAGGTGATTGACTTCGATACGGTATTCTCCCGTGCCATACTTTATGCCAGGGCCAACTATCCGGAGATGACAGATGAGGAGATATTCCGCAAGAGCTACGGCCATCTGCTGGATAAATACGGGGACGGAGGTTATATGCGCTTGCAGTTCCCGGACTCGCCCAACGCAGTGAGACTGGCTGACCTGCGGGAAAAACTGCGGGATGAGGAACTGATGCGCCGTGAGTTCCCGCTGTTCGAGGTGCATCCCCTGCGGCCTTTCGTGCCGGACAATGCCCGGGTGCTTTTGCTCGGCTCTTTCCCTCCGCCTCACGCAAGATGGTCGATGGAGTTCTTCTACCCGAATTTTCAGAACGATATGTGGCGTATCATGGGGCAGCTCTTCTACGGAGACAAGGAGCATTTTGTGGTACAGGGACAGAAGCGTTTCGACTATGAGAAGGTGGTGGATTTCTGCCGTCGGGTGGGTATCGCCCTGTACGATGCCGCCTATATGGTCAAGCGCCTGCGCGGCAACGCCTCCGACAACTTCCTGAAAATCATAGAACCCACGGATATTCAATCGCTGCTGTCATCAATACCTTCGTGCGGTGCCGTAGTCTCCACCGGCGGCAAGTCGGCGGAGCAGATAGCCGGTATTCTCGGTGTGCCTGTGCCGGCTGTCGGCGGTTCCGTACCATTTACCGTCCCGGCAAAGACAGCCGGAGTTTTGAGATTTTACCGGATGCCTTCGTCCTCCCGCGCTTATCCCATGCCTTTGGACCGTAAAGCCGCCGCTTACGCCTCAGTTCTTTTGTGATTGTCACAGTCAGTGATGCTCGGCGAAGTATTTCCAGAGGGGACTGAGCATGGTGGCCTGGCGGATCCGGCCGCCACGCATCAGCTCCAATACTTCATCACATGTCTTCAGATATACGCTGATGTCCTCAGTGGCCTCCAGATGCTGGCCTGTGATCTTCCGTACACCAGTGGCCACGAAACTGTAACAGTGGTTGTTGCTGGTACTGGCGTTGGGTGCTGAGACGAGGCTGAGAGTCCATTCGCCGTCTCCGTAGCCGGTCTCCTCCAGCAGTTCTCGTCTGGCGGCCTGCTCCGGTGTCTCGCCTTTCTCGCAGACTCCGGCCGGTATCTCCCAACCTGCGGAGCCTATGCCGTGACGATACTGCCGCTCGATGATGATGCGGCCGTCATCGGTGATGGCGATAACATTGACCCAGTCGGGGTATTCGAGGACATAGAACTCGGGATTGATGTTGCCGTTGGGCAGGCGGACCTTGTCGCGTCTGGCGGTCAGCCACGGACGGCGGAAGAGATACTCGCTCTCCAGTACCGTCCACTTCATGTCGTCCTGCTGAATATCATGAGCAGGTCCTTTTTGTATGCTTTCAGTCATGGCTGTGTATTCGTAATCAGTTCTGTGATGCGGCTTCTTTCAGTTCGCGGTTGAGGTAGCCGGAGTAGTCGCGTATCTTCCTGTCGTAGTCTTCCTTGAAAAGGGGAGAGGAGATGAGGAAATCGGCTGTGCTGCGGTTGTAGGCCGTGGGGACATTGTAGAGGTTGGAGATGCGCAGCAGGGCCTTTACATCCACATCGTGGGGCTGGGGCTGCATGGGGTCCCAGAAGAATACTATCATGTCGATGACCTCCTCTGCGATGAGTGCGCCAAGCTGCTGGTCTCCTCCGAGCGGTCCGGATTTCAGGCGGGTGATGTTCAGGTCCTTCTGTCCGTCCTCTTCCAGGGCTTCCTGTACGAGGCGGCCGGTGGTGCCGGTGCATACAAGGCGGTATTTTTCAAGAGTGCCTCTGTTGAAGCGAACCCACTCTATCAGGTCTTTCTTGCAGTTGTCGTGTGCCACTAAGGCAATCGTGCGTATTCTCATATATCTTAACTTATGGTTGAATAATCTATGACTTCGCCGCCTTCCTGCCGGAGACGGTCCAGGCCTGAGCGGAGCAGGGCGGAGGACGGACTCCCGAGCAAGGGGTCGGCGGCCAGAATGTCGGCGGCGGCAGAGCGGGCCTGGGCCAGGATAGGGGAGTCCTTGCCGAGGTCGGCTATCCGCAGGTCGAAGGCCAGGCCGCTCTGCCGCGTACCTTCCATGTCGCCAGGGCCTCTCATGCGCAGGTCGGCCTCGGCCAGCTCGAAGCCGTCGCCGGTCGAGCACATCAGCTCAATCCTCTTGCGGGACTCCTCGCTGAGCTTGTAGCCGGTCATGAGGATGCAGTAGGACTTCTCGGCACCGCGTCCGACCCGTCCGCGCAGCTGATGCAGCTGGGACAAGCCGAAACGCTCCGCACTCTCGATGACCATCACCGAGGCGTTGGGTACATCCACGCCGACCTCGATGACCGATGTGGCCACTAATATGTCGGCCTTGCCATCGGCGAAGAGCTTCATGTCGTGGGCCTTGTTCTCGTTGGTCTGCTGGCCGTGTACGACAGCCGTTACGAATTCCGGTGCGGGAAAATAGTTCACGACTGTCTGATAACCCTCTTCCAGGTTCTGATAGTCGAGTTTCTCGGACTCTTTGATAAGCGGATAGACGATGAAGGCCTGCCTGCCGCTTTTTATCTCTTTCTTGATGAAGTCGTACATTTTGTACCGCTGTCCTTCGGTCACATGTATGGTCTGCACCGGCTTGCGTCCCGGAGGCAGCTCGTCGAGCACGGATACATCCAGGTCTCCGTAAAGTGTCATCGCTAATGTGCGCGGTATGGGCGTGGCGGTCATGACCAGGATATGAGGCTGTTCGGCCGATTTGAGCCGGAGTCTTGCCCTTTGATTCACACCGAAGCGGTGCTGCTCGTCTATGACCACGAAGCCCAGGCGGTGGAAGACCACGCTCTCCTCTATGACGGCATGGGTGCCTATGAGTATGTTGATGCTTCCGTCCCGCAGTCCACCGTCTATCTCACGGCGTTCCTTGGCCTTGGTGCTGCCTGTCAGCAAGGCGACCCTGACATCCGAGCCGGCCAGACTGCGCTCGAAGTTGCGCCAGTGCTGCACCGCCAGTACTTCGGTCGGAGCCATGATGCAGGCCTGATAACCGTTGTCCACCGCGATGAGGGCAGAGAGCATGGCCACCATGGTCTTGCCGCTTCCCACATCGCCCTGCAGCAGGCGGTTCATCTGCTTGCCTGAGACAGTGTCGCGGCGTATCTCCTTGATGACCCGTTTCTGAGCCCCTGTGAGTTCGTAGGGAAGCTGTCTGTAGCAATAGTTGAAAGCCTCCCCGACTTTAGGAAAAAGTATGCCGGACGAGCCGCTCATCCTCACATTCCTCTGCCGGAGCAGGGAAAGCTGAAGGAAGAACAGTTCCTCGAATTTCAGACGGTACCGGGCCGCTTCCAGGCTTCTTGTGTCCTTGGGAAAATGTATGTTGCTCATGGCAAATGCCAGTGAAGGCAGCTTGTTGGCCTTGATTACATCCTGCGGCATGGTCTCGTATATCCTGCCGGCCGTCTTTTGCTGGAGAGTCTGCTGCAGTTTGGCGAAGACCTTGACGGAGATGCCGTTGTTGCGCAGCTTGTCGGTGCTGGAATAGATACCTATGAGGGTTGACGGCCAGGATGAGGCACCGCTCTCTCCGACCGGGTCCAGCTCCGGATGTACCATGTTCCAGGTGCCGTTGAACAGGGAGGGTTTCCCGAATACAATGTACTCTTTGTCTGGTGAGATTTTGTCCTGAATCCACCTGACTCCCTTGAAGAACACCAGGTCGATGGCGCCGCTCTCGTCCCTGAGGGTGGCGATCAGTCGGCGGCTCTTGCCCTCACCTGCGGTAGAAGTCCTTACAATCCTGCCCCTGAGCTGGATATATGCAGCGGCAGAGTCTATCTCGCTGATGGAATACACTTTGCTGCGGTCGATGTAACGGTATGGAAATGTGTACATCATGTCCCTGAAAGTGCGTATGCCGAGCTCCTTCTCAAGGAGCCCGGCCCTCTTTTCCCCTATGCCGGGCAGGAATTTTATTTCAGTGTCGAGAATATCGGACATTTGGCAAAATTAAGAAATTGTAGTTAATTTTGCATCCATTTAAGGAATGTGTAACCAAAATTATAATCAAGTATGGATAGGAAAATCATAGTGGGAATAACTCAGGGAGATACCAACGGCGTAGGCTACGAGGTGATAATCAAGTCCCTGACGGATTCCAGGATGCTGGATCTGTGCGTTCCTGTAGTATACGGCTCATCGAGGGCCTTCGGCTTCTACAAGAAGCAGCTTCCGGATGTGGAGAATCTCAACACCAATATCATCAATACGGCGAAGGACTATCATCCCAAGAGGGTAAATATCATAAACTGCGTGCCGGACAATTTCCGCATCGATCCCGGTCAGCCGACTCCCGAAAGTGCCAACGCAGCCCTGATAGCCCTCCGGGAGGCTGTCAAGGACCTCAAGAACGGGGATTTGGACGCGTTGGTGACGGCTCCTCTCAACAAGAAAGCCGTGGCATTGCACTTTCCGGGCTTTACCGGACATACCGAGTACTTGGTCAATGAGTTCGGAGTCAAGGACGGTCTGATGTTTCTGATTGCCGACAAGATGAGGGTGGGCGTGGTGACCAACCATCTGTCGTTGTCCAAAGTGCCGTCGGCATTGTCTGTGGACAGCATTCTCAGCAAGCTCCGTCTGATGAACGACTCGCTCAGGAGGGATTTCGGTATCGTGCGTCCGAAAATAGCCGTACTGGGACTCAATCCCCATTCAGGTGACGGCGGACTTTTGGGCAGCGAGGAGACAGACATCATCAATCCGGCGATAGAAGCTGCCGGTAAGGAGAATATCCTGGCTTTCGGAGCTTTCTCGCCGGACGGCTTTTTCAGTACACATCAGCAGTACAATTATGATGCGGTGCTGGCCATGTATCACGACCAGGGCCTGATACCCTTCAAGGCCCTTGCCTTCGACACCGGAGTCAATTTCACTGCGGGCCTTCCTGTGGTCAGGACATCTCCGGACCATGGTACGGCCTACGAGCTGGCCGGAAAGGGAGCGGCCAATCCGATGCCCATGAAATCGGCCATATATGCGGCCATAGACATAGCCCGCAACAGATGCAGCTATGACAGCATGAGGGAAAACATGCTGAGGACCGGCAATGACGACAGCCGCAGCGGTGTGCGCGGACCGGTGTAGTAGGGGAATCGTGATGGAGAAGAGACTGCTGCCCATAGAGATTTATACCGACGGCTCGTCCAGGGGTAATCCCGGACCGGGCGGTTATGGGGTCATACTCCGCTGCGGCGAGCATTACAAGGAGCTGTCCGGGGGCTTTCCCGAGACCACCAACAACCGTATGGAGCTGACGGCTGTCATCGTCGGGCTGGAAGCGGTCAGGCGTCCCAATGCCGAGATAGTCCTGTACAGCGACTCAAAATATGTCGTGGACTCGGTCAACAAGGGCTGGGTGTTCGCATGGGAGCGCAAGCGCTTCGAGAAACGGCTCAACGCCGACCTGTGGATACGCTTCCTTGATGTGTACCGCCGTCACCGCGTCCGTTTTGTATGGGTCAAGGGCCATGCTGACAATCCCATGAACAACAGGTGCGACGAACTGGCCGTGGCTGCTGCTCTCGCATGCGCGAACAGCTAATTTTGCATCTTTATTGTTTGAGTTTAGTAAATACTTTATATATTTGCTGGAAATTATAGAAAAGGATTTATTATGAAAAAGATCTATTTTGCTTTGGCATTCGCGGCAGTGATGTCTTTTGCTGTTGCATGCGAGAAGGACCCTGCCGGTGAAGGCGGACAGACGGATAATCCTATTAAGGACGCCACTACATTTACCATAGTCAACGATAGTGTGGATGTAAGTGTGGACGGAGGTCAGGTTGCAGTTGAATATGTGTTCCCCAACCGTCCCGCTGCAGAGGACGGCAAATTCACAGTGAATCTCGAGGACTACCCCTGGATATCCAATTTCACATACACGGATAGCCAGCTCTCTTTCTATGTATCTGAGAATGCAGGCGCGATACGCGACGCAGCACTGGCGGTGCAGTACCGTTACGGAGGCTCCAACATCATAGAGGACAGCCTCTTCATCCATCAGGACGGCCAGCCTTATGATGTGTACTTCGAGGCTTCCCTTGCAACGGGTGAGTATTATGAGGCAGATGTCGCTGTCGCCGGCACGAATGAGCATTGTCTCAGACTCTACAAAGGTGAAGAAGATGAGAAGGGCGAGCCTCTGTACTCTATCCGGCTGTTTACTCCGGGCGACCCTCTCAATGTCAGGGACTCAACAAACGGTTGGGATTATATCGGCACCATTTACGAAGGTAATTATGTAGTGGAAGAGGGCTCTTTTGGCGACCATTCGCTCATGACAATTGACGGCACATACTCTTCATATTATGTTTTCATGAGTTTAGATCCCAATGGTAGACAAGACCAGCATTTCATAAAAAGCGGTTCACTGAGAATTACCTGGCTGAACGAGGACGGTTCCCAGATGCTGATGGAGGGTTCGTTCGTCGGAGATGACGGCCGTGATTACGGAGTCAAGTTCGAGGGACCTCTGACAGATTTCGTATGGTATGGCTCTGGACGATAGTGTGTTGACAGAGGTTTAGGAAAAGATTATAAATCGATATGGAAAGAAGCAGCCCTGGCTCTGTGTCAGAGCTGCTTTTTAAGTATAGTGTAACAGACAATGCATATGGATGAAAGGCTGAAGCAGGATCCGGTATTCGGGGTCATAGGCGGAGGTAGCTGGGCGACGGCGATTGTGAAGCTGCTCAGCGACAACGGCACGAGGCTGAACTGGTATATGAGGGACATGAGCGCGGTGGAGCATATCGAGAAGTACCACCACCACTCCAAGTACCTTACATCGGTGGAACTGGATGCCGACAGTTTCACTCTGACCAACAATATAGACTATGTCGTCTCCGATTCGGACATATTGATATTTGTCGTGCCTTCGGCTTATTTTATCAAGGAAGTGTCCAAGGTGACGGCGTCCTATGACCACAAGCTGCTGATATCTGCGGTGAAAGGATTTGTCGGGGACAGGCATCAGACTGTGGCCGAGTATTTTCACGACAAGCACAAGGTCCCTTTCGACCGTATAGGAGTGATAAGCGGCCCGTGTCATGCGGAGGAAGTCGGGATGGAGCGTCTGTCCTATATTACTCTGTCATCTAAGCATATAGAGGTGGCTGAATATCTCTGTGGCTTTTTCAAGAACCACTATGTCAATACTATCGCATGTACCGATATCTACGGAGTGGAGTATGCGGCGGCGCTGAAGAATGTCTATGCCATCGCTGCCGGCATCTGCTATGGGGCCGGTTACGGCGATAATTTCATGGCTGTTCTCATAGCCAGCTGCTTCAGGGAGATGAAAGAGTTCATCAATGTGACCAATCCGGACAGCAGGCGCAATACCTCGCGCTCGGCATATCTGGGAGACCTGTTGGTGACCTGCAATTCACCGTTTTCCCGTAACCGTAACTTCGGAAGCATGCTCGGTAAGGGCTATTCGGTGCAGACGGCCATGCTGGAAATGAGCCAGGTAGCGGAGGGCTATTATGTGACCAAGGCCATACATGAGATCAATGCCCGGTATGGAGTGGAGATGCCTATCGCCGACGCAGTATACTCGGTACTTTATGAGCAGAAGTCCCCGGTCCGGGTCATGCACCGGCTGGAGGACCGCCTTATGTGAGGAAAACAGAAAAAATATACAGATTATGTTAAAAGTAAATTTCAAACCGTCGGAATCTTATGTGGAGAAGGCCATGGACGCTCTGGATGTCCTCAATGGAAGGCAGGGCCGTGGCAGTGATTTCTTGGGCTGGATGGACCTGCCGTCAGGGACGGACGGGTCTATAATCGAGGGCTGTGAGAACATCGCAGCCGAGTGGAAGCAGAAAGGGGTACAGGTGGCGGTAGTCATAGGTATCGGAGGCTCGTATCTCGGAGCCAAGGCCGCTCTCGAGGCTCTGTCGCATCCTTTCGGGATGAACCGTCCCGGCATAGAGGTAGTCTTCGCCGGATTCAATCTGTCCGAGGACTATCATGCAGGACTCCTGGACTATATCCGTGATAAGTCCGTGGCTGCAGTAGTCATATCCAAATCGGGTACTACGACCGAGCCGGCAGTGGCATTCCGCATCATCAAGGAGGAGATAGAGCGCAGATACGGCAGGGCTGAGGCAGCTTCCAGGATCGTGGCCGTAACGGACAAGGCCAGAGGTGCCCTCAAGAGCCTGTCGGATCAGGAGGGATACAGGACATTTGTCATCCCGGACAATGTGGGCGGCCGTTTCTCGGTCCTTACTCCGGTGGGCCTGCTGCCCATTGCGGTGGCCGGCTACGATATTCGCGCGCTGCTTAAAGGAGCCGCTGACATGGCGGAGACATGTTTCAGGCGTGATGCCGGTAATCCGGCACTGCTGTATGCTGCTGCGCGCAACGAGCTTTATGACAGCGGCAAGAAGATAGAGATACTTGTCAATTTCGATCCGAGCCTGCAGTATTTCGGAGAATGGTGGAAGCAGCTCTTCGGTGAGTCGGAGGGCAAGGATGGCAAAGGGATATTTCCCGCATCGGTCAATTATACAACGGACCTGCATTCGATGGGGCAGTATATCCAGGAAGGTGAGCGTATTCTCTTCGAGACCGTGATATCGGTCGGACATGCCCGGAGGGAGCTGACGATATGCGATGACCCTCAGAATTTGGACGGACTCAATTTCCTTTCCGGCAAGCATCTGGAGCACTGCAACCGGATGGCTGAAGCCGGTACGCGTCTGGCACATATCGACGGCGGCGTACCTAACAACCGTATATCGGTGGAGCGTATAGACGAATATTGTCTCGGAGAGCTGTTCATGTTGTTCGAGGCGGCATGCGGTATTTCCGCATATATACTGGGAGTCAATCCTTTTGACCAGCCAGGAGTGGAGGCGTACAAGAAGAATATGTTCGCCCTTCTCGGCAAGCCTGGCTATGAGGCGCAGGCTGAGGTGATAAGGAAAAGGCTTGATTGATGAGGAAGGAGTTTCTCAGAAGCGTGGCGGAGCTGTTTTACAGTGTATCCGGAGGAGAGTTGCGGAATTATACATTTGTGTTTCCCAACCGGCGCTCCGCCCTGTTTTTCCGAAGATATCTCGGGGAGTGCGCCGGCCGGCCCGTGTTCGCTCCCCGTCTTACCAATATCAACGACCTGTTCACATCCCTTTCCGGTCTGCGCCCATTGGACAGGATAACACTCCTGTACCGTCTTTATACGGTGCATAAGGACAGATTGAAAGGCTTCAAGGAGAGCCTGGACGATTTTATCTATCGTGGAGAGGTGATTCTCAATGACTTCGATGATATCGACAAATATCTTGTGGATGCCGCCGGACTTTTTTCCAATATATCGGACCTGAAAGAGATAGAGATCCGCTATGAATATCTCTCAGACAATCAGCGTAAGGCCATAGAGTCTTTCTGGGGCGTGGTCATACCGTACAAGGACGGCAGGAAGGAATCGCAGTTTCTGGATATGTGGAGGGGAATGCATGATATATATTCCTCGTTCCGTTCGCTTCTGTCCTCACAGGGAGAGGCGTATGAGGGGATGATCTACCGTTCCGTGGCCGAGCGGCTCCTGGACGGAGATACTGCTCTTTCCGAAGTCCTGGAGCGTTACGGCAACATCGTATTCGTAGGACTCAATGCTCCGAACCGGTGCGAGCGGCAGCTTTTCGACACTCTCCGCAAGGCCGGTACAGGGGATTTCTACTGGGATTATTACGGGGAGGCCATAAGGGACAGGGCAAACAAGTCCTCGCTCTTTATGGAAGACAACATAAGCCGTTATCCTTCACGATATCCTCTGCCGGAGGACGGCGGGTTGTGCGGCAGTCTTCCTGAGATAACGGCGGTCTCTGTTCCGTCTGCTGCCGGGCAGGCCAAATATGTGCATAGAATATTGAAGGGCATAGCCGCTGAGTCGGATACACCGGATCTGTTCTCTACTGCCGTGCTGCTTCCGGACGAGCAGCTGCTTTTCCCCGTACTGAATTCCCTGCCGGAGGAGATTTCTCCCGTCAATGTTACTATGGGTTACCCTCTTGCGCACAGCAATGTGTCATCGTTTGTCTCGGTACTGGCCTCTTTGCAGGAAAGGCTGCGGGTCAAGGACTCGCAGGTGTGTTTTTATTTCCGGGATGTGCTCAATGTGCTGTCACATCCATATGTAGGGCGGGTGTTGAAGGACCAGGCCGCCGGACTGAAGGCAGACCTCATAAAGGAGAACCGGATATACCCGCCGGCATCGGAGCTGGCTGAGGAAGACCGGTTTCTCTCCTTGATTTTCAGAAATGCCTGTACGGAAGATCGGTCAGTTACGGAATCCGTGTCGGATTATCTTCAGGAGATAATGGATGCCGTGGCTGTCAATGCGGACAGTATCGACAGGGAATTCCTGATGGGATACAGCCGCAGTCTCAACCTGCTGCGCTCTTTGGACATGGATATAAGGAAAGATACCTATTTCCGTCTTCTCCGCAGGCTGGAGTCTTCCGTCTCCATACCGTTCAGCGGTGAGCCCTTAGACGGTCTTCAGATTATGGGACCTTTGGAAATCAGGGCGTTGGATTTTGAAAATCTGATTATCCTATCGGTCAATGAGGGTACTTTCCCCTCCCGCAATACGGCTCCCTCCATGATCCCCTACAATCTGCGCAGAGGTTTCGGCCTGCCCACATACGAGTACCAGGACTCCATATCGGCATATCATTTCTACCGCAGTATATGCAGGGCCCGCAGGGTATGGCTGCTCAGCGACAGCCGCAGCGAGGGGCTGAAGTCGGGAGAGGAGAGCCGTTATATCAAGCAGTTGGAATATCATTTCCATTATCCGGTCAGGCGTCAGACAGTGACATTCGCCATCACCGGCAGTACGCTTAGGAGCGTGCCGCCGGTATTGAAGACCCCTGAAATCGTGGCTATGCTCTCGGACATGACTTTTTCCAACTCCTCCCTGCAGATGTGGCTGAGATGTCCGATGCGCTTCTACTATCAGTATGTACTGGGTCTTGAAGAGGAAGAGGATGTCTCCGAAGGAGTGGACAACGCCGCATTCGGCACTCTGTATCACTATGTGATGAATGAGCTCTATGCTCCGTATATCGGACATGCAGTGGACAGGGACATGTTATTGCGCATGGCAAAGGATACCGGACATATCGGCGCATTGGTGGAATGTGGATTTCATGATGGGAAAAAAGGACTCAACCTCAAGGAGATAACCGGGCGTAACCGAATAGCCGGAGCCTTGGTCTGCAATCTTGCGGCCCGGACACTCAGAAACGATGCGGAACTTGCTCCGATTACGGTCAGAATGCTGGAGGAATCCAGGCGGGCGTCATTCGAGACGCTTGGCGGTCATAAAGTCAATCTCATAGGCATATTCGACCGTGTCGATAATGTCAGGGGCGGTGAGCTGAGAATTGTGGACTATAAGACGGGCGGTGAGCATCTGACATGCAAAGACAGGAGTATAGACAGTCTGTTCGCTGCGGATACATACTCGCAGGGCTCGCATGTATTCCAGCTGATGCTCTATCTGCTGATCCTGGACAGACAGCGGGAGCGGCTGTTCGGTCATGAGGATGCCGGGGAAGTCGCATTGGAGATATACTACACAAAGAACCTGTATTCGGACAAGAGGTCACAGGTAGAGAAGAACATAAAAGAGCAGTCCCGGCGTTTTGAGGAAATGCTCTCCGGGCTTTTGGACACCATACTGAGTCCTGATACGCCGTTTACGGCCTGTGAGGACGGGAAGGCCTGTGCCTATTGCCCTTTTACCGCACTTTGCAACAGATAAAACAGAAAAGTTATGCTGGAGATATGGAAAGCGTCGGCAGGTTCCGGCAAGACATACAAGCTGACAGGAGACTATCTGAGACTGCTTCTTTCAGGAGGTATGGACCGTTACAAGTCCATATTGGCAGTGACTTTCACCAACAAGGCCACCGGCGAGATGAAGCAGCGTATCCTTAAGGAACTCAATACCCTGTCTTCAGGAGGAAAGTCCTCTTATATCAAGGAACTGATGCAGTTGGACCGGTTTGCCGAGGTGCCCGGAGCCTCCCGGGAGCAGGCGGTGCGGGAGCATGCCGGGGCTTTGCTGTCGGAGATACTCAATGACTATTCGCAGTTCAATATAAGCACCATTGACCGTTTTTTCCAGCAGGTGCTGCGCTCCTTTGCCATGGAGACGGGACATTTCGCGTCCTACAATATAGAACTTAACGACAACAATGTGCTGACCGTCGCCGTGGACTCGCTTATGAGTGCCTTGGATGACAACGAGGAGCTGCTTCAGTGGCTTATAGACATGTCGGTCGAGGCGGTGGAGAACGGACGGAACTGGGACAGTGTGCCCCAGCTGCTGAGTCTGGGCTCGGAGCTGTTCAAGGAACCGTTCAAACTGGCTGTCAGAAAGACCGGCGGCGGACTGCCGGGGCGGGAGGATATAGCCAGATGCGGTGTGAGGATGCGCAGGATAGTGTCGGACTTCCGGTCGGACTGCCGCGCCGCGGCGGACAGGGCCTTTGAGATAATGGGCAGATACGGACTTCTCATTGAGGATTTCAAAGGCGGCTCCCGTTCCTCATTCATGAAGTATTTCGATAAGCTCCTGTCCGGCAGGTGTGATGCTCCGTCCGATACATTTGTGACGATGGCCGGCAAGGAGCCTGCGGAATGGTGTTCTGCCTCCGGCAGGCATAAGGTCGGAAGTATCGCCATGGCCTGTGCGGATGGTCTTGCTGATTTGGTGCGCAGCCTGTCGGGACCGGAGTGGCAAGCCAGGATGAGGGAGTATCTTACGGCAAAGGAGATTCTACGCAATCTCTCAGTTATGGGTATCCTGAGTGATGTGGACAGGGGCGTGAGGGATTATTGCCATCGCAACAATATTGTGCTGCTCTCTGATACTCCGATGTTTCTGTCAAGGGTAATAGACGGCAGCGATACTCCCTTTATCTATGAGAGGGTGGGCGGCAGGATAGACAATTACCTGCTGGACGAGTTCCAGGACACATCCAGGATGCAGTGGGACAATTTCCGTCCTCTGATAACCGACAGCGTGGATGCCGGGCATTTCTGCATGGCGGTCGGGGATGTCAAGCAAAGCATCTACCGCTGGAGAGGTTCGGACTGGAAGCTGTTGGAGAGCGGCATCAGGTCCGAACTCGGTTCCGGGAGATGCGTCGAGGACACTCTGCTCTATAACTGGCGCAGCTCCGCCGAGGTGGTGAGGTTCAACAATGATTTTTTCCCGAAGCTGGAGGATCTTAGGGAGGATGACTTCTTGGGAGGTATATATTCGGATGCCGCCCAGAAACTGCCTGACGGTGCGTCCCGTCCTCCGGGCCATGTTTGTGTAACATTTGTGGACTCCAAGTCCTGCACGATGGGGGATGAGTTGTATATGCAGAGGATTCTCGATGCAGTCGGAAGGCTTACGGACAACGGTTACCGTCCGGGGGACATAGCCCTGCTCGTCCGTACCAGAACAGAAGGAACGGCAGTGTCGGATTATCTGATATCCAAGGGATACAGCATCATGACAGAGGATTCGTTGAGACTGTCTTCCTCCTCTGCCGTACGGCGTGTCGTGGACAGGCTTAGGACGATGACGGCAGCGTCTGCCGCACCGGAGAATGTTACGGAGGAGAAATCGCTTTACAATATATGCGAGGAACTCATCCGTACCGGAGGTAGGACAGAAGATGACGGAGGTCCGGCTTTCCTGACCGCTTTCTTGGACTGCGTGATGGAGTTTATTGGAAAGGCGGGCTCGGATATCACAGGCTTTCTCGAATGGTGGGATGCAGAGGGCAAGGACAGGTCCGTGTCCGCTCCCGAGGGCAGGGATGCTTTGAGGGTAATCACCATCCACAAGTCCAAGGGGTTGGAATTCAAGGCGGTGATAATTCCATTCTTTAAGATGGAGCTGTCTCCCATGGGAAATTTCTCCAAGTATATATGGTGCAGATGCCCCGATCCGTCTTTCAATGATCTGCCGGTCTATCCTTTGGAGTATCGCAAAAGCTTGGAACAGACATATTTCCGGCAGGATTATCTTGAGGAGAAGCGGCTTTCGGCAGTGGATGCGGTGAATGTGGCTTATGTTGCGTTTACCAGGGCGGAACGCGAGCTGCTTATATTCGCCCAGGCACCGGAGTCATCCGGATATGAGACCTCGTCGGTGGCCGGTCTGCTGTACAGACATCTTGGACCGAAGCTTGTGGACAATGTCTATGAGAGCGGAGAATGGACTCTGCAGGCCTGTGAGGATGATGCAGATGTCTCATTCGGTGAGAATATGGACTCGCTGCCCTCTGTTCCGATAGGAGACAGACTGAGCCTGGCTCTGCCGGCCGGAGAGTTCTTCCTAAGGGACAATACCCGTACGCGGGGAATAGTCCTTCACGACATACTCGCAGGTGTGGAGTCCGCTTCTGACCTGGAAGACGCCGTACGCCGTGCCGTGGCCCAGGGTATGCTGCCAGCCAAGGATATGGACAGCGTCATGGGACATCTGACGGAGATGATATCCTCGGTCAGGGACCGTCACTGGTTTGACGGCACATACACTCTGATGACCGAAGTCCCTATAATCGCTCCGGGAGGGGATACTTACAGGCCTGACCGGATAATGTTTGCCGGAGACACTGCCGTCGTGGTGGATTATAAGTTCGGCAAGAGGCGGGAGAGAGAGCATTTCAGGCAGGTAAGGGGATATATGAGTCTGTTGAAGGATATGGGATATGCTTCAGTGAGAGGATACTTGTGGTATGGCACGGAAGGTGTGGAAGAGGTTGCATAATCAGTGCATTTTGAGTATATTTGCAGCCGTTTTAAACATGAAAAATATGTCAAAAGTAGTATATAAGGTGCAGGGAATGGCCTGCAATCACTGTGTCATGCATGTGCGTGAGGCGCTGGAGTCCCTTCCCGGCGTAAAGGCAGAGGTGACGCTCGAACCGGCAAGGGCTGAAATCGAATTCTCCGACAAGGTATATGACAAGTCCCGGCTGCAGGAAGTCATCAATGACATGGCGGGGGACTATGTGCTCGAGGACTGATTTTTATTAAACATCATACTTAAACATTTATGAGACTTGGTTTTGTTCAGATGGCTGTGTCGGCTTTCTGCGCAGCGGCTTTTTTTGCGTCTGGCTGTTCTTCCGAACTGAATATCAGTGAGGACAGCTTTGACGGCAGTATTACATTCGGCGGCGATTCGCTTGCCGTTCCGGTAGGTTCCACGGACAAGATCGGCATAGGGGATTTCCTCAATGTGGATACCGTGGATATGATTTATGTGGATGAGAACGGAAAGTATTACCTTGAGGTCTCCTCATCGTTCGGCGATACCATAATGGTGAGCGACTACACTGACCGGATGGCGGTGGACGGCATCGACAGACAGAGTCCGGACAGGGACTTTGATGTGCCCGGAAACCTGGCATCGTCCTCATCAGGACAGATTGTCGCGGACTTCGATTATGAGGATGAGTTCACATATCTGTTTTCTCTCGAGGAAGCGAGGGATTCCGGTCTGATCAGTGTCAGGTCGGTGTGGCTTGACGAGTCGTATCTTGTGCCTCATGTCAATGTGTCCTCGGACAAGGAGCTGCCCGCTTCGCTAAGGCTCTCCCTGCAGCTGGAGGTTCCGGATAAGTATGCCTTTGAGGAGTCCCCGACAGTGGACGGAGGTCTTATAACCTTTGAAGGACCCGTCCAGACCGACGGAAGCGTGCTTTTCCAGCCGCTGCAGATGGATTCCATATATCTTGATCTGAAAGAAGGAGACAGTTTCGAGTTTCTCGACACATTCTATGTCCGCAAGCTCTCCGTCATGGTGGACGCCGAGGATGCGGATATGCTGGCGGGCTCGCACCTTCATGTGACCAACAGGGTAACGGCAGGCGGAGAGGACGGTATGCTCCATCCCTCTTCGTTCTACGGAAAGGTTGACTATGATATATCAGCCATAGAGGAACTTACCGAGCTCAGTGATATCCCCGGGTATCTGAAGGCCGAGGATGTCTGTCTGGATTTCACATCTCCGTCAGCAAGGGTGATGCTCAGCAGCAATGCAGGCATACCGCTTATTGCGGATGCCGTAATCGGCACTACATACAGCGCCTCTTCTGAGGACGGTTCACTGCCGCTGACCCTGGCGGTGCCGTCTTCGGATGATGCGGATGTAATGAATACGCTCAATTACTGGGTATCCGACGAACAGCCCGCGGATATGCCGTCTGATTACACCTGGCTGCAGGCGGACCTGCGTGATCTGCTCAGCCGCGTACCGGATGCGTTCAGCTACAGCATCAAGCCCTATGTGGACCTCAGCAGTGAGGAGGATCATTTTATAGATTGTCTTGCGGAGTATGTCATAGACGGTGAGGTGGTATTCAATCTGCCCTTTGCATTCGGAGAGAAACTGTATCTGCCGGTGCGTGATACGCTGTACGATATGCCCGAGGCGATATCCTCCGTCATCTCGATGGCCAATATCGAGATTAATGGCGAGATACGCAGCACCTTCCCCGTGGCCTTCGATGTGTCGGCCTATTTCCTTGACAGTCAGAACAGACCATTGGATATCAATGTGTCTTCCCAGCATGTGGCCAGTGCAGGAGCCGATGGGACGATGTCGGTATCTCCGCTTACTCTTTCGGTCGACAGAACGGAGCAGGAGATGGATATCGCGGCGATAGTCCTGCAGTTTGAGCTTCGCGCCGGTCAGGTTCCGGGCGAGCAGCTGTCCGAGGACTCATGGCTGCAGGCGGATGTGTCTCTCGGCATACCCGGAGGACTTACTTTTGAACTTATGGACAACGAATAGACTTAGACATATGAAAAGGACATTGACAATATTAGGACTTGTGCTTGCCGCCGTATTCGCGCAGGCTCAGAGCCGTACGGCATATTTTGTGCGTAATTCCACATTCAACCACGAGATGAATGCCGCGTTCGCACCCGATCAGGGTTATGTGGGCTTCCCTTTGCTGAGCGGTGTGGACCTGCAGTTGTCGAGCAATCTTGCTCCATCCAAACTTCTGTTCAGCCTTCCCGACGGTAAGACCGGACTGTTTCTCAACAGCCAGGTGAGTGCTGACCAGTTCCTTTCAGGAATCCGCAACAGCAACTTCATCGGCACCGGCTTCAATTATAAGGTAATCGATGCAGGATGGTACACCTGGGAAGATTCTTTCTGGACTCTTTCCATAGGACTCAGGGCCGATGTGGACGCATCTCTTCCCGGAGAACTCTTCCGTTTCGCCAAGCTGGGTATGTACGAGGACCCTACATCGTACTGTATCGAGCACCTCGGTGCAACAGCTCAGGTCTATGGGCAGGTGGCTCTTGGATATTCCCAGGGACTTGACAAATGGGTCAAGGGACTCAGGGTAGGAGCAAAGGCCAAGTTCCTCGTGTCCATGATGGAGATGGAACTCAATGTGGACAGGATGGACTTGACGCTCGGCTCAGACCAGTGGATGGCCCGTACTAAGGCCGAGGCATCCATACTCGGAGGCGGACTGGTGCCTCAGTTCGATGAGAACGGCCATGTCAACGGTTTCGGCTTCGATTCTTCCGGACTCGGAGTCTCCGGTTACGGTGCCGCATTTGATCTCGGTATCGAGTACACTATCTCGGAAGGTACGCCGGTCGACGGTCTGCGTTTCGCTCTCTCAGTGACGGATCTTGGATTCATAACATACGGCAGGGACAAATCGAGGCTGCTGGCTTCCTCCGGAGAGTTCACTTTCGGAGGTGTCGACGGGATTGGGACCGGGACGGACTTCAATGATACCTTCAATTCGCTGAAGGATGACCTTCTCGCGATGACCGCTTTTTCAGAGACCTCAGTGGACAAGTCTCAGACCAGGATGCTTACCGCAAATCTCAATGCCTCTGTGGACTATTCGTTCCTGCAGGATAAGATGAATGTGGGACTGCTGTACACCACCCGTTTCGGAAGGCTCAGGACAGAGCATGAGCTCACGCTGGCGTGGAACTACGCTCCGGTCAGGAGTTTCGACATTGCATTGTCTTACTCACTGCTGAAGACCCATTCTACAATCGGATGGCTGGTGACTTTCGTGCCCCGGCGCGGCATAGGCCTGTTCTTCGGCAGTGACTTCACTCCGGTCAATTATACAGCCTTGAATCTTTCGGAGATGGAACTGCCGGTAAAGATTCCTGTGCCCAAGAGAGAGCTGATGTTCGACATGCATTTCGGACTGACCATATCGTTAGGAGGCTCGAACTCCAGATAAGCCAGTCGACTGATGAATGCCTACACCATCGGTGCGGAAAAATGCTCTTTGGAGAATATCCGCGCTTCGGTGATGACCACGTCGTTGCCGTCCTTGTCCCTCATCTTGCCCACAATGGTGCCCGTCATCCTCTTGTGATCCACATTGGTGCATTCGAAGCGGATGTGATAAGGCTCGTCAATGTAGACAGGGCGCAGATATGTTACATTCTGGGAAATGAAGTAAGACATCTTGTCTGCCGGCCACATGGTTCCGAAAACCTTGGCAAAAGCACAGAGAATAAGCACTCCTTGTGCTATGGGTCTGCCGAACTCGGTCTCTACGGCAAATTCCCTGTCGATGTGGATAGGATTGTAGTCATCAGTGAGCTTTGCGTAGACTTCAGCGTCTTTCTGGGTGAAAACGGTGTTGTAATCGTAGGTGTCGTGAACTCTAATCATGGCAGTAGTATTTTGTTTTACCCTATAAAGATAGGAATAAAAATCCTATATTCCAAACACGGGGAGTCAGAATGTCAAGGACAGACCGTCGTATGCCGGTTCCACTCCTTCCGGCAGGACCTTGCACAGCTCTTCGTATCTCTCCAGCTGATGGGACAGGTGAGTAAGGAACGAGCGTTTGGCGCCGACTTTGCAGCAGACCTCAAGCGCCTCGTCAAGAGAAAAATGCGAGATATGCTTTTCTCTGCGTATACAGTTGATTATGAAGATATCCACACCTCTGAACTTTCCGACGGACTCTTCAGTTATGCTGTTGGCGTCAGTGAGATAGCCTAATCTGCCGAAGCGGAATCCGAGAACAGGCAGTCTGTAGTGCATGGCTCTTACCGGTATTATCTCCACACCGTTGATACTGAAAGGACGCTCGTCTATGGTATGCAGGACGAAATCGGGCACACCGGGATAGCGGTGCTCGCCGAATGCATAGGCGTATTCCCGCCTGAGGGATTCCTGTACAGCTGTTTCGGCGTATATGGGAAAGCCCTTGCCCGTGAAATAGTTGAAGGCACGGACATCATCCAGTCCGCCTGTATGGTCTTTGTGCATGTGGGTGAGCAGGACAGCGTCCAGCTCCTTGATGCCGCAGCGCAGGATCTGTTGCCTGAAATCGGGCCCGGCATCGATGACGAGCCTGAGCCCCTCGTATTCCACATAGGCGGATGTCCTGAGTCTTTTGTCGTGGAAGTCGTCCGAGCGGCAGACATCGCAGCTGCATCCGATCATTGGAACCCCTTGCGAGGTGCCGGTGCCGAGAAATTCGATTTTGTTGCTCATAGCACCCCAAAGATAAGGAAATTTCATTAATTTTGTAAATTATGAGCAGCAGACTTTATCTCGTGCCTGCCCCTTTGGGCGACAATCCTCCATCGGAGGTCATACCGGCTTTTGTCCATGCCAGCATAGCCCATGTCAGGCATTTTGCTGTAGAGGACATCCGTAGCGCACGCAGGTATCTGTCAGCTTCCGGTTTCAAGGGCATGATAGACTCCTTGTCGTTTTATGAGGTCAATGAGCATTCCTCGCAGGAGGATGTGGAAAGTGCTTTCCGGATACTTGAGAGCGGAGAGGACATGGCCCTGATATCCGAGGCCGGCCTCCCGGCGGTGGCGGACCCGGGAGCAGCCCTCGTAGCTCTGGCGCACAAGGCGGACATGGAGGTGGTGCCGTTGTCAGGACCGTCTTCTATTATGATGGCACTGATGTCATCCGGCATGAACGGTCAGTGTTTTGCCTTCGCAGGCTATATCCCGGTCAAGGGAGACGAGCGTCGCAGGAGGCTGAAGGAACTGGAGGCCCGTTCGAGGAAATACTCGGAGACAGAAATCATGATAGAGACGCCATATCGGAGTGATTCGCTTTTCAAGGATATACTGGCTGTCTGCGAGCCCTCAACGAGAGTGTGCGTCGCGGCCGACATTACTTTGGCTGATCAGTATATACGCACGAGGACTGTGGCTCAGTGGAGAAAGTCCGGCCTTACCATCTCGAAAAAGCCGGCAGTGTTTTTAATCTATGCATAAAATGGGAAAAGTAGAATTATGCGGCATGAGGTTCTTCGCCCACCACGGATGTTTCGGGGAGGAGAAGACCATAGGCAATTATTTTATAGTGGATTTTGCAGCAGAGACCGACATGACGGCGGCTTCGGAAAGCGATGACCTGAGTGACGCCCTCAATTACCAGCTGATATACGATATCGTAAAGGAGGAGATGGCCGTGCCGTCCAACCTTCTGGAGCATGTGGCCGGGCGGATTCTAAGGCGGTTCCGGCAGAGATTTCCTGATATCGCCAAGGCCTCGGTCTCCATATCCAAGCTCAATCCTCCTCTCGGAGGGGAGGTTGGAGCCTCTAAAGTGACCATGTATCTGTAGTCTGAGATGAGAGTAGCAGTACATACGCTCGGATGTAAGCTCAATTATGCCGAGAGCTCGACTGTGGCCAGAGAATTTGCCCGCAGAGGCTATGAGGTGGTTCCACACACTCAGGATGCGGACATATATGTAGTCAATACCTGCTCGGTCACAGAGCACAGCGACAAGAAGGACCGAAATCTGATCCGGCGTCTTCACCGCCGCTCCCCGCACGCTCTGATAGCTGTCATAGGCTGTTATGCCCAGTTGCAGGGAGAGCGTATTGCCGCTATAGAGGGTGTGGATATAGTGCTGGGCGCCAGGAGCAAGGGCAGGGTAGTGGATGAGGTGGAGAGACGGCTCGCCTCCCGCGGTGCGGACCGTCCCGTCGTCGATGTGACTGACATTGACAGTGTGGACAATATCTATCCGGCCTTTTCCACGGGCGAGAGAACCCGCTCGTTTCTGAAGATTCAGGACGGATGCGACTATAAGTGCTCTTACTGTACTGTGCCGTATGCCCGTGGAGGCAGCCGCAGTCTTCCTATGGAACTGATTGTCTCCCAGGCCCGGGCCATAGCTGCGGGGGGTGTCAGGGAGATTGTTCTGACAGGAGTCAACACCGGAGACTATGGCCGGAAAAGCGGAGAGAGTTTTTTGGAGCTGCTGCAAAGGCTCAATGATGTGGACGGCATAGAGCGTTATCGGATATCGTCCGTCGAGCCCAACCTGCTCAAGCCAGAGATTGTGGACTGGATAGCTTCCGGTACGAAATTCCTGCCCCACTTCCATATTCCCCTTCAGTCAGGTTGTGACCGTGTGCTCAGGAGGATGGGACGCAGATACGATACGGATACTTTCAGGAAGAAGATAGCATATATCCGGGAAAGGATGGACCATGTTTTTTTCGGTATAGATGTGATAGTGGGCTTCCCCGGTGAGACATTGGAGGATTTTGAGGCTACATGCACTTTTCTCGGAGAGATACGGCCTGCATTCATCCATGTCTTTCCGTATTCCCGGCGTTCAGGAACACCGGCGGCTGTCATGCCCGATCAGGTGGATGAGCAGGAGAAGGCCCGCAGGGTACAGGTGCTCGAGGACATGTCGTCACGCTTTCATGATGCTTTCCGCAGGGAGAATGCCGGCCGTGTGGAGGAGGTGCTGTTCGAGAGCAAGGTCAAGGGCGGTATGATGTCCGGATATACGCGCAACTATATTCAGATACTGAGGCCGTACGACAAGGACAGTATCGGTACGATAGTGCAGGTGACGGTGGACTGAGTTCCCTATTCTTCGCTGTATTCGGTGTATCCGCTGTCTTCCAAAAAGTTGAAAGGGTCTTCCCTCGGTTTCTGCACATTCTCTTTTACGATATTGGCCTCGGCTGCCTCGCGTTCCAGTTCTTCTTCGGCCTCACGCATGAGTTCCAGTTCGTACTGTTCCTTCCGTTTGCGTGAGAAGAAGATGTTTCTCCAGAAGTCACCGAAGGTGTCGAACTCGTCCTGATAGGTGATACCGAGTCCGCTTCTCTGGGTGTTGTCCAGGTAGTTGGAGTAGGAATCGGCAGACCGTGTGAACAGGGTTATGCGCAGTTTACCCTGTTTGTCCACTTTTATCTCTGCGTCGAAGTCTCCGGCCCAGTTGGACGATGTCTCGCTGTTGCCGACATTTCCGTTGATGATAAGGCGGTTGTTGAATGCCTGATAGGATATGGCTACATCGAACATGTCTTTTCCTCCCGTGCCCACTCCCGGCTGGTAGTTGAGACCGAGGTCAAGCGGTATGTCGAGCTGCCGGAAGATGTTGTTGAACTGGTTGGAAAGTATTTCGCTGGCATTGGAGTACAGAATCGTGGAGTTGTTGACGATGCCGGACTGCTCGTCTGGGACGAAACTTCCCGATATGAGCAGGGCAAGGAACTGTTTCTGCACTTTGTCCGGAGTACTGAGCGCTCCCTCGACCCTGCCTTTTGTGATGGGGTCGAGATCGGGGATATCGATGGTGAAAGAGAGTTCCGGATTGCTCAGCGAGCCCTGGAGCTGTATTCCGCAGTTGACGGTGCGCCTGTTTCCGACAGATGTGGTGTCGGCGATAAGGGTGGAAATAGAGGCTTTCGTGCTGTAGGTGGCTCCTACATTGAGCACGGTGTTCTTGAAGTCTCCGTTGAAGGATATGGTGCCGCCCTCATTGAGAGTGAAGTCCCTGGACTGTATTGACATGGCGAAATGATAGCTGCCGTCGGCGATTGTGTAGTCTCCCCTGAGATCCGTGATGTTTCTGGAAGGATTGAGGTTAAGCTCTATCTCTCCGTCTCCAGTGCATCTGAGGATGTCTCCGAGCTGCTTGTTCATCTCGATGAGCAGTTCTGTTCCCTGGTCGATGTCTGCCCTTGCTCTTATCTCGAGGTTCCGGCTGTTCTTCTTTTTTGTATTTCCTGACTTGAGGCTGCCGTCAGCCGTCACCGCGGAGTCCTCCGGTATCCTGAAATCGGTGTATGATATCAGGTCCGTAGTGGCGGCGAAGGACGATGAGGACAGCGGTATGTGGATGGCCGAGTTGTCCTCGGTGCGGACATCAGCGTCTATAAGCAGGTCGTCTGTATAACCGGATATAGCTACGCTTCCGGAGGCAAATGCCGAGCCGTAGAACTTGCTGTTGTCCTTTTCCTTGGTGTTGAGACACATCAGGTCGTTGAATGAAAGCGTGGCGTCAAGGTACATGTCCCTGAATGAGCTGTGTGTGATGCTGCCGTTGAGTACGGCTTTTGAACCGCGCGGGTCTGTTATGCTTATTCCGTTGAGCCCTATGCTTCTTTGGTTCATGGTTATGGGACCGCTTATCATGTATGGAACCTGGGTGTATGACGGCTTGATCATGACTGAGTCGATACGGGTGTTGTCGCTGCTCAGCATGATCCTGTCCGGCTGGCCTGTGATGAGTATGTTGCCGCTCAGTGTACCGCTGTCCACGCTCAGTATGTTGTTCAGTATGGGCGAGAGATACTCTAAAGAGAGCCCGCTGAGGCTCATGTCCATGTTCATGTAATTGCGTCCCGGTACATAGTATCCGCTTACATTGATGGGATTCCTGCCATCGATGTAGTTGTTGATGAGGACATTGAATCGGTCACGGTTGATGTCTCTCCTGCTCAGCAGAGTCAGATTTCCGAGGTCTTTTCCGAAAATGCTGAGATTCTCGCCCGTAATCTTCATGGAGGCGCTCACCTTGTCGAAGAAGTTGTACAGATCGGCGTCACCGGAGAGATATCCGTCCAGCCCGAGGTCGGATCGTGTGAAGGAGTTCAGGACGGAAAGTCCCATGTTGTCAAGGGATACGGACAGCTTGCTTTCAGGATCTTCCGAGATTATTCCGTCTATTCTCAGTTCGTTGTTGTCGCCTACGAGTCTGAAATTCTCTATGTTGCAGTATCTGCCCGAGATATGCACAGATGAGGGGGGAAGGAGCCATCTGTGCCCGCGGATATTGACTTCGGAGCTGTTGATGCCGATATCGGCCAGCAGTCTGCCTTGTCTGTTACGGCCGAGCACCGCGTCACTGGAGAAGTCCAGATAGGTGGTGTCCGCGTTGTTGAAACTCAGCCTTATTCTCATCGTGCTGTCCATCTCGCCGACAAACAGGTTCACATTGTCCATAATCATACCTCCTGAGGAGATTCTGCCTACCGACAGCAATCCGTTCAGGACGGAGTCCGGATTGCTGGCCGAGAGCAGCAGCCCGTCCACTGAGTACTCCTTGCCGGCCTTGGTCATGAAATGGACGGATGAGGACTTGAGTTTTACATCCATCGTATTGTCATCGGAAAGCATGACATCCAATGTAGTGTTGTCGGCTATGTCGAGACCGGGAAACATGACTCCGCATATGTCGGACACATCGTATGTCTGTAAATGGAAGTTGTAGTGTCCGTCCGGATGGTTGGTTATGGATGTGTCTATGTCCAGTAGGCCGGCGAGCGCCTTGCCTCTTACTGATGCCTTGAACCTTTCTGCCAGTCTTGCCGGAGAGTCCGTGCTGGAATAGTCGGCATGCAGTACGGGAGATTTGACAGAGACGATATGCTTGCCTTCCATGATGGCCGACCTGACATAGAGCGAGTCGAGGTGGAAGTCTCCGTTGTCGTTGGCATAGCTGATGTTGTCCAGCAGGACACTTCCGAGAATACTTTTGTCTGTCAGTCTGAGGTCCGCGTTGGCAGTAATGCCCAAGGTGGATATATCTCCGTCATTGACTATGTTCATGGATATGAGGTCGGCGTACGGCACATCCATGAATATCCTGACTCTCTCGGGGCGGTTGTCCTCATCCATGTTGACTATGCCTTGGAACATGGTGGGGAAAGCAAGGTCATGACTGACGAGCCTGATGTCGGCCATCTGGTTCCGCATCTTGCCGGTGATGGCTATGTCCCGGTATTCGTATCCCTTTACAGTCAGTCTCGATATGATGATGGAGTCCAGGTCGGCTTCTGTGCCGCCTTGCTGTCTGCTGCGGATAATGGCCCTGAATCCGGCTCTTAGATCGGTCTCGCCCAGCATGTTGTTGGAAATCATATTTCCGATGTCAAGACTCTCAGCGGACAGGGAACCGTAGACCCGCATGCCATTCCGGTGTACCGAGCCATTGATTCCGGCGTTGTATGACAACATTCCGGCACTGCTTACAAGAGAACCCTCGGAGTGCATGTCGTGCAGAGTACCGTAAGCGGACGCGTTGAGTGTAAGCAGTGTGCCTTCGAACAGGGAGGCCAGCCCGTTGTCTTTTCCGCTGAAATCCGATACGATGTCCGAGATGTCTCCGGAGACTGTAACGGCTCTTTCGATGCCGACATCGAAAACGGTATTTTCTATATCAGGAAGTCCTGTGATTCTTGCTCGCAGACGGATATCGGTGCTGTCTCCGCTCTGTACGGCTAAATCATCAGATCCGAGGTCGCAGACAGGACCTTTTACCTCTCCCGAGACAGTCAGGCGCAGCCCGTTGTCCCTTAGGCCTTCTGCGAAGAAACCAAGGCTTCTGAAATCCAAGGACGCGCCCTGGAAATCAGCGCCGAGCCGTATTTTGTGGACGAAATCCTTGAGGTCGTTCTTGCCCTGATATCCGAATGACAGGTAGCCGGCTCTGATGTCCGAGTAGCTGTCCATGAGCCTGAGGCCGTCTATCCTGCTCTCGTCCGGACCGAGGAAGAAATCACCGGACAAGGCTTCGAGCCTGTAGCCCGAGATCTCGTCGGCGCAGATATCTCTTATCCGGCAGCGTATGGTATTGTCCTGTATTCTTATCCTGTTGAGCCTGGCGTTGATGCTGCTGACATGCATGTTGCGGAAGTTGATTCTGCCCGGTGTCAGTCCTGCGGTGTCTTTTGCAGGATTGACCATGGAGAATCTCATGTTCCTGAGGGTCAGCTCCCGAACACTCATATCCGGCAGTCTGACAGGTCTGCGCAGAGAGTCGGGCTTGGGCTCGAAGTTGAGTATGCGGTTGATGTTTGAGTACCGTCCCTCCCCTTCTTTGACGAAGTTGAAGCATCCGTTTTCGAGAAAAACCCTGTTGACGGTAATCCTGCCGCGCAGCAGGTCTCCGGGGGCAATGGTAACCGACAGCTTGCTGACAGCCGCAAGCGTATCTCCCGGAGTTCCGATGATGCTTACATCATAGGCCATGACTTTATTGAAAAATACAATGGCGACCCTGCCTACATGTATCTCTCCGTTTATCCGGGGTTCAATTGCCGTGATGGCTCTTTGGGCAATTCGTGTCTGTAGCCGCGGAAACTGCAGGGCCACATATCCGGCGAAAGGAGAGATGCAAATAAGGATTAGAATCCCGATTAATATTTTTCTTAAAGCTCTTATGGCGTTTTATGAGTTTACTGTGCCTTTTCTGTTTTCCTGCGGGTCCTGGCTGCGGCAAGCTCGAGTACGAGCACGAGCGCTATGCCGATGGCAGCGAAGAGCACGGCCATGCCTATATGGCCTGAGTATTTGGCCGGGTCGCTGATCTGCTCTCCGGAAGCGATGAGGTTCTGCAGTCCTGTCTGTATGCGCTCGTCGAACGGGAGTACGGGTCTTGACACTCCGTCGTGCTGGAACTGCCATGGCCACACTTTTACCAGGGAGCCTATCATGATGCCGGCTAAGGCGGATATGGTGGTGACATGGTATTTCTTGAGCAGCCATGTGAGGAAATGCGAGAATGAAATGATACCTATGGCCGCACCGGCCACGAATACGAGGATCAGGACTATGTTGAGATCCGTAAGGGCCTTGAGCATGTATTCGTATTTGCCGAGAAGCAGCAGGATAAAGCTGCCGGATATGCCGGGAAGTATCATTGCACAGATGGCGATGGCGCCGCAGATGAAGATGAACCAGATGTCGTTCGGAGTCTCGGTAGGGGATATCAGGCAGATGGCTGCTCCGGCCGCCGTGCCGAGTATCAGGGCCAGCAGATGCTTGATTTTGGTCAGATCTATATCTTTGAGTATGAGAATGGCGGATGCGATGATGAGACCGAAGAAGAAAGACCAGAGTGGAATCGGCTCATTGGCCATCAGATACTGCATCAGTTTGGCTAAGGAGAAGAAACTTATGGCTATTCCCAGTATGAGGGAGATAAGGAAATTGCCGTTGATGTGTTTCCAGAACTGTCTGATCTTGCCGGTAAACAGCAGCTTCAAGGCAGTGGTGTTGATGGATTTTATGGAATCCAGCAACTCCTCGTAAATGCCGGTCAGGAAAGCGATGGTGCCTCCGGAGACTCCGGGAATCACATCAGCGGCACCCATGCCGATTCCTTTGACTGTGATCATCGCGTAGGAGGAAAACTTTCTCATGTCGTTCAGTGAATAGTAGTTAGATATTTAATAATGTTTTTAATGAGTTCGGGAGCCTGTGCGCCATCGTCCTTGCCGCATACAGTCATGTCGTATTGGCTTGTACGGTTGCTCTCAATGCCGATTCTGAGAGATGCGGAGGCCTGCCTCAGGATATAGTCGGCAGGGAAAGGACGCTTGCCGGATGTCATGTCGACGAGTATGTCGAAGGGCTGCTGGAGGAATGTCCTCGAGCTTTCCGCTTTCGGCATGCCGTACCAGTTAAGGTCCTTTCTGTGTATTACCGACACGGCGCGGTCGGAGATGAGGGACTGGTCGATGAGGGGGACTTTCTTGTTGAGATCCAAACAGAATATTCTGTATTCGATTCCGGATTGGACCATCTGCCTGCAGAAAATCTTCATGGCTTCGGCAGCTCCGGGAATGTCCGCACTGATAACGAGCCCGGCCCTGCGTGCGGAACGCAGCGGGATGTATTTCCCGTGGTGTGGATTGTCTATCTTTCTCAGAGCTTTTCTCTGCAGAATCCGTGTCAGAAACCAATTTCTCATCCCCCAAAGATAGCAAAAAGATTAAAATGATATATTTTTGCTATCTGTAAATGTCAAAATTTGTATGAATACGGTCAATATAGGGATTTTCGGCAGGAGGAATGTAGGAAAATCATCGATAATCAACGCTGTTACAGGTCAGGACACGGCGATAGTGTCGGACAGACCGGGCACTACGACCGATCCTGTAAACAAGAGGATGGAGATATTCGGTCTCGGACCGTGCGTGCTTACGGATACCGCAGGCATAGATGACGCCGGCGAGTTGGGGCGCAAGAGGGTGGCCGCGACAGAGGCAGTGATTGCACGGATTGATGTGGCGGTGCTGGTGTTTGCCGGAGACAGTTTCGGTGAGGAGGAAAAAAGGCTCATGGAACAGTTCCGGCGGTATGATCTGCCGATAGTGCTGGTATACAACAAATCGGATGAGCGTAGACTTGCCCCGGATATTGCCGAAAGGCTTTTTTCCGAATATTCGCTGTGGGTTCTTGAGTTTTCCGCAAAAGCCGGCGGAGAGGAGCTTAAGGCTGAGGTGGCGGCTCTCACGGAACTGATAAGAGATAAAGTCGCCTCATCGCCATATGCCAATGAGCAGCCCATGTTTTCCGGTCTTGTGAGAGAGGGGGAAGATGTGCTGCTGGTCTGCCCAATAGACAGCGAGGCTCCTACGGGCAGACTTATATTGCCTCAGGTCAATGCTATACGCAATTTATTGGACATAGGTGCCGTAGCCACAGTGGCGCAGCCGGACCGCCTGAGCGTGTTGTTTTCGGACAGGGAACGCCGTTTCGACATGGTGGTGACGGACAGCCAGGCATTCGGAGAGGTGGCCATGGCTGTGCCGGAGGATGTGCCGTTGACAAGTTTCAGTATGCTTCTGGCCAGAAGCAAGGGCTGTTTCAAGGAATATTGCGCAGGTACGCCAAGGATAAGCACACTAAGGGACGGGGACAGGATACTGATACTCGAGTCCTGCACCCATCACGCTTCATGTGACGATATCGGCAGGGTCAGGATACCGGCGCTGATGCGTAAATTCACGGGAAAGGCCCTGGAGTTCGATGTGGTGGGCGGACTGGATACCGTGGAGAGACCGGTCATGGACTATGCCCTGGTGCTTCAATGCGGCGGCTGTATGATTACGCGGCGTCAACTGTATTCCCGCCTGCTGCCGGCCATAGAGGCAGGTGTGCCTGTCTCCAATTACGGCATGGCGATATCCTATATGAAAGGCATCTACGACAGGGCGCTCAAACCGTTGCTGAAATGACAAGGGAGGAACTTATATCGGTTCTGGAGGATTCCAGTCCGGAGAATGCGGCCGCCCTGTATGCCAAGGCATATGAGGTGAAGAAAAAGACAGTGGGAGAGAGCGTGTATCTGCGCGGCCTCGTGGAGATATCCAATATATGCCGGAAGAACTGTCTGTATTGTGGTATAAGGCGGGACAATCGGGAGGCCGGAAGGTACGAGCTGACCGACAAGGAAGTGCTTGACGCCGCCGAGTTTGCCTTTAAAGAAGGATACGGCTCTTTAGTGATTCAGGGTGGCGAGCGCACTGACCGCATGTTCATAGACAGGATAACGGCCATGTTGGTGGAGATAAAACGCCGCTGGCCTCTCGGCATCACGCTTTCTCTCGGAGAGCAGTCCATGGATGTGTATCAGGAATGGTTTGAGGCCGGTGCGCACAGATACCTGCTCCGCATAGAGTCGTCCACGAAGGAGCTTTATGAGAAAATACATCCTGCTGATGCTGTCCACAGCTATGAAACCAGGGTAGAGGCACTTGTCAGTCTCCGCAGATGCGGATATCAGGTAGGTACCGGAGTCATGATAGGACTGCCTTTCCAGACGGCGGCTCATCTGGCTGACGACCTGCTGTTCTTCAAACGCCTGGATATAGACATGTGCGGTATGGGCCCCTATCTCGAGCACTCTCAGACACCCCTGTATGAGTACCGCGGACTGATCCCGGACAAGATGAGCCGTCTGGAGCTGTCCCTGAAGATGGTCGCTTTGCTCAGGCTGCTCATGCCGGATATCAATATCGCGGCGACTACGGCCATGCAGGCCATTGTGCAGGACGGCAGGGAGAGGGCGATCATGGCCGGTGCCAATGTCCTTATGCCCAATCTTACTTCTGCAGATGTCCGTGAGGAGTATCAGATATATCAGAACAAGCCCGGAGTAGGAGAGGATGCGGCCATATCCTCGTCAAGGACAGAACAGAGACTAAAGGATATGAAAATCCCCATCGGCTATGGCAGGTGGGGAGATTCGCAGCATTTCGGCAAGAGATAGTCAGAGCTTTATGAACACGCGCTGGGATATGTACTTGTTTCCAGCCCTGAGCCGTATGTCGATATAGTTGTCGTCCTGGTCGTAGCAGTATTCGTCATTGTACTTTATCAGCAGCACATTGCCCTCGATGGCAGATGACAGCTGTGTGGCGCAGTTGGACTTAAGCACAGGCCTCTGGCTGGTGGATATCTCCCGGCCTCCTAAATGCAGGGTGACGGCCACGGCGCCTTTGCTTTCCTGAACGCATTCGAGCGTTATCTGTCCGTACAGGTCCCTGTATCGCCCGGTCAGGACCTGTACCTGATTGTAGCGGGGGTCCATGGTGTCGAACTCATCGAGGAATACCCTCAGCCTGTTGATATTGTCTCCTATAGCTTCTACTGACTGCACAGTGTGCAGACCGGATTCGAATTCTTCCAGGCGGGTATTCAGACTTGCATCGTAGTCCCGGTATTGTGCGGCCAGTATCTCCATCTCATGTTCACTGAACGGATATTTCACAGCGTACATGTAATCGACTTTCCCGTCTGTGCGCCAGCGTCTCTCCTCCCAGTAGTAATCAGTGGCCTTAGATAGGGATATCTCACCTAAGAAAGGCAGCCTGGCTGTCCTGGACATGATGTGGGTCTCCATATCCTGCGAGCCTGATGTCCGGTCTCCGTTCTCGCTGTAAGTGGCGTGTAAGACGGACTCGGAGATGATGCGTGTGGCAATGCTCTGTGCTATCTGCTGCTTGATATTTTCCATCACGGCTTTTTTGGCTTCTTCAATGTCCTCTCCCTCGGCTGTGGCTATCAGATAACCGCGCTCTGCCGAGCGTACCCATTCGGGTATCTTCTTCTCGCTGGCGTCTGTCTTTTTGTACTGGGCTTTCTGGGCAAATGCGGAGAAGGACAGCGTCAGCATAAGTACGGTCAGGGCGGCCTTGATCATCGTATTCATGTCTCTTGTCGTTATTGGTTGATGTGCTTTTCAAAGTATTCCCCGGCCTGCATGATGAGCGCACGCAGCTTGGAATCACGGGCTCTGATTTTCTTTACGGCGTCCATATACGAGGTCTGGTTATTGTCGGCTATACCCTTGAGCGTGAATGATGTCTGGCTCAGATTCTCTCCAGTGACCGTGTCGGTGACGAACATCGATATCTCAAGCTCAGTGACAAACATGGGCGGAGCGGTGGAGGTTACGCCCTTTGACAGCTCGGTCACTTCGGTCCTGAGTACGAAGCGGCTGTCCTCGGCTGATACATTGTTGAGTATGAGGGCCTGTCTGAGATTGGATGTCAGGGTTGACACCGCGTTCTCATGAGTGAGACCTTCGGGTGTGGCAACACTGATCCTCAGACTGTCCTGTGCCCCGGCGCAGAGGACTGCTGCCGCGGAAAGCATAATTGTGATGATAAACTTTTTCATATCGTCAGTCTCCAAGTACTATCCATACATTGCCAAGGCCGCGTTCGTTGAGCTTGTAAGGCAGATTGAAGGGTTCCTTGCTCAGGAATCTGGCCAGGTCCATTGCGAACGAACGGGTGTCTATGGCTCTCTCCTTACCGAGTACCGTTTTGTACAGAGGAATGCGCACCTGTTCGTAATCAACGAAGTTGTCACCGCCGGCGACTCGTGAGAATCGGTGGTTGACAGTGTTCTCGTCCATCCAGTAGTCAAGAACATCTGAGAAAAGAACCGTTTCTCCGAGGAACTCCACCTCGTCGTTCATGGTTATGGGGCAGTTGTCTGTCATCCTGATAGATATGGTAACCTCGCGTCCGTTGGCGAACATATCGTCGAAATGGGCCTGCAGGGCGGCGTTGAACGAGTCCATATAGTTCAGTACGGCTTCTTCTATTAGCAGGCCTGTAGATACGGCCGTGGACGGGCGGCCGTCACCTGATACAGATGTGATGACCTTGTTGGTATAGGCATCCACGCCTCTGAGGTTGAAGGATATGTATCTCTGAGGTCCTCTGGTCTTGATGCTGAAGTCCAGATCCATGATGATATCGGCCTTTGCGGTCATCTTGATCCTGTCGAGAGGGGAGAGGATGACTGAGCCTCCGGCATTGCCGGTGAACAGGTCTGCCTCGGCACGCTGATTGTCCATGCTCTTGAGTGTCTGCTCAAGGTCTTTCAGGGGAAAACCGCGGTCAGCCATGATTCTGGAAAGTTCAGATATGGCCAGGCGCAGGTTCTCGTCGCTGATGAAGGCTTTGTCATAGTCGGATACAGTCCTGGTCTCTCCGTTGCCGTCCTGATATGTAGTGACATAGCCGGCCCTGGTGCAGTAGATGTCGCTCGGGACGACCATGATTATGGGTTTTCTCGCCTGTGCGTGCAGCGCTGCGGCAGAGAAAAGCATTATGGCTGACAGTAATATCTTTTTCATGTCTGAATATTTTGTATTAGAATCCGGAATTCAGTGAGCGGACAATGCCCTCCTCCTGCAGGTCGTTGCGGAGATTGTCGTACAGAACCTGAACGGTCAGGCCTATCTTCCATCCACCCTTGACCTTTATCTTGTCTCCGTCAGAAAGCCGTCCCTCCGAGGTGACATTGACATATTGCAGATACCTGCCTCCGGGAGCGAAGAACTCCTCGAAGAAAGCGGCATGTCTCTCCTCGTCGGAGGAACTGCAGAGTGCGGGAGTCCCGCTGACGGAGCCGGAGGCCGGCAGTCCTCTGAATACACAGACCTCCACAGCCGCCATTTTGGCAAGCGGTATGGCCCTTCTTTCATTACGTTCTGTAACATAGATTTTGAACTCCTTGGTGCCCTGTCCGCTGCTGAGGGTCTCCACCTCATAGTTGCGGGAGTTCTTCGGAGTGTATTTCTGTCCGTAGACAGGTGCGCACATCAGCGCGCAAAGAAAAAGTGCGGCAAATACTCTCATGGCTGTTGGAAATTGGTGATTGATCCTTCAGGAGACAGGTAGTCGAAGTCTATCTCCATCGCTATCTTCTTTTTCTCGAAGTCGTTGAAGTCGTAAAGTATATAGTATATGTAGACATCCTGCTTCTTAACCGTCCTGTGCTCCCAGTAGGTGTCTATGGATGTCAGTCCGGATATATCGCGCACATATCCGGAGTTTTCCACATCGCTCCGGATATCTTCAAGGGACCGGCCTTCCACATTGTACTTCATCAGGTATGTGGTGACAGTGTTTACCACATGGTTGCGAAGGCTTTCGAAAGCCTTGTCCTCGGCATCGCGGAGACTGAGCGTACTCTCGTAGGATACTTTGATAACATCGTAGCGGTCCACATCGCGCTTTACCCATGCAGGTCGTTTGTCCGCGCTGCTCCCGACAAGCCTGCCCTGCGCAAGAGCCGGCAGGGATAGGGCGGATATAAGCAGCAGTAAAAGAAATCGTCTCATATCGTGTCAGTTTGGTTACAGATACTACAAATATACAATAAAATATGCGAAAGGTCCCAAAATGTGACAAAAAAAGGCCGGCACCCTTGTCGGGACCGGCCTTGAAATAACTGTCTGTGTAAAATCTTTACTGTCCGTTCTTGATTGCAGCCTGCGCCGCAGCAAGGCGGGCGATGGGAACCCTGAAGGGTGAGCAGGATACATAGTCCATGCCGATTTTGTGACAGAACTCTACGGAAGCTGGGTCTCCGCCGTGCTCGCCGCATATACCCACCTTCAGTTTCGGGTTGGTGCTGCGTCCGCCCTTTACGCCTATATCAATCAGTTTGCCGACCGACTCGATATCGATGGTCTGGAACGGATCCGCATCGAGAAGCTTGTTCTCCAAGTAGTCATTCATGAATGCACCGATATCGTCGCGGGAGAATCCGAATGTCATCTGTGTCAGGTCGTTTGTTCCGAATGAGAAGAACTGGGCCGTTTTGGCCATGAAGTTGGCGAGAAGAGCGGCTCTCGGAATCTCAATCATCGTACCATAGAGGTAGTTGATGGTCACGCCCGTGGCTTTCTCTACCTCTTCGTGCACGCGGTCGCATATTCTCTTCTGGAAGTCAAGCTCGCGTACGATGATGGTTACTGGAATCATGATCTCGGGCTTGGGATTGAAGCCTTCCTTGATGAGTTCTGCAGTGGCGTTGAAGATGGCGCGGAACTGGGTCTCGCTGATCTCGGGATATGTGATGCCGAGACGGACACCGCGGTGACCCATCATGGGGTTGACCTCGTGCAGGCTCTCTCCGCGTTTCTCGATGTCGTCGATGCTTACTCCGAGCTCCTTGGCCAGCTCTGCCTCTTTTTCGGGCGTCTGGGGCACGAACTCATGGAGAGGAGGGTCGAGCAGACGGAATGTGACAGGCTTGCCGTCCATGACCTTCAAGGTGTTCTTGACTGCGTTCTTGATATATGGCTCGAGCTCAGCCAAGGCTGCTTTCCTCTCATCTGTATCCTTGGAGAGAATCATCTTGCGGAGTTTGGACAGAGGCTCTTCCGAATGTGCTCCGTAGAACATGTGCTCGATACGGAAGAGGCCGATGCCCTCAGCTCCGAACGAGAGAGCTCTTGCGGCGTCCTCAGGGGTGTCCGCATTGGTGCGCACGCCGAGTCTGCGGTACTTGTCCACGAGGGTCATGTACTCTACGAAACGTGGATTCTCCGATGCGTCCATGGTCTCTACGGGTACATCGTATACGAATCCTTTTGAGCCGTTAAGCGAGAATACATCTCCTTCCTTATATGTCTTACCGTTGATTGTCAGAGTCTTGGCGTCCAAGTCAATATGCAGGGCATCACAACCTACGATGCAGCATTTTCCCCATCCGCGGGCTACGAGGGCCGCGTGGGAAGTCATACCTCCGCGGGCCGTGAGCAGACCGTCTGCTGCACGCATGCCCTCGACATCCTCAGGATTGGTCTCCTCGCGAACGAGGACTACCTTCTCCTTGCGGGCAGCCGCGGCTACCGCATCCTCTGCTGTGAACACAATCTTTCCTACAGAGCCTCCGGGACCTGCGGGCAGACCCTGCGCGATGACTGTAGCCTTCTTCTCGGCAGCGGGGTTCAGGATAGGGTGGAGCAGCTCGTCAAGCTGGTTGGGTGCCACTCTCATCACTGCGGTCTTCTCATCGATAAGACCCTCATGAAGCATGTCCATGGCCATATTGAGCGCTGCCAGACCGGTCCTCTTGCCGACACGGCACTGGAGCATCCAGAGCTTGCCGTCCTGGATGGTGAACTCGATGTCCTGCATGTCCTTGAAGTGGTCTTCAAGATGGTTCTGGATGTCGTCAAGCTCTTTATAAACCTCGGGCATTGCGGTCTCGAGGGATGCTAAGTTGCGGTTGTGCTCGTTCTTTGTGGCCTCATTCAGAGGGTTGGGGGTACGGATACCGGCTACGACATCCTCGCCCTGGGCGTTGATGAGCCATTCTCCGTAGAACTTGTTCTCGCCGGTGGCTGGGTTACGGGAGAATGCCACGCCTGTAGCGGAGTTGTCTCCCATGTTTCCGAATACCATGGCCTGTACATTCACGGCTGTACCCCAGTCATCGGGGATGCCCTCGATGCGGCGGTAAGCGATGGCCCTCTTTCCGTTCCATGATTTGAACACGGCTCCGATACCTCCCCAGAGCTGCTCGTATGCGTTGTCGGGAAACTCCTTGCCGAGTACCTGTTTTACGCGTACCTTGAAGTCAGAGCAGAGCTGCTTGAGGTCCTCCTCGGTCAGGTCAGTATCGCTCCTGTAGCCCTTTTGGGCTTTCAGCTCGCCGAGCATCCGGTCCAGCTGAACCCTGATGCCCTGGCCCTCGGCCGGCTCTATGCCCTCGGCCTTTTCCATTACCACATCCGAGTACATCATGATCAGACGACGGTATGCGTCGTATACGAAGCGGGGATTCTGCGTCTTGGCTATCATCCCCGGTATGGTTGCGGAGCAAAGTCCGATATTCAGTACGGTCTCCATCATTCCAGGCATGGATGAGCGTGCGCCGGAACGGCATGAAACGAGGAGAGGATTGTCCTTGTCTCCGAATTTCCTACCCATCATCATCTCTGCGCGTGACAGTGCGTCATTGACCTCTTTCTCCAGATCAGCCGGATATTTGCATCCTAAGTTGTAATACTCGGTGCAGCACTCTGTCGTAATGGTGAATCCTGCGGGAACAGGCATACCGAGCGTGCACATCTCAGCGAGGTTGGCACCTTTACCGCCAAGGAGGTTTCTCATTGAACCGTTTCCTTCGGCCTCTTTACCTCCAAAGAAATAAACTCGTTTGTTTGACATAAAATATTAAAGTTAGTTGGATTTGATCTGATATGTCAGGGCGCAAAAATAACAAAAAAACTAAAATCTATAAAAGTTTGCCGGCAAGTTCCGAAAGTTCGCTGCGTTCGCCCTTGGTCATGTTGATGTGGGCGAATACACTCTGTCCGAAAAACTTGTCGCACAGGTGGGTCAGACCGTTGGAGTTGAAGTCCAGATAAGGCTGGTCGATCTGATAGATATCGCCGGTGAAGACTATCTTGGTTCCCTCTCCGGCTCTGGTGATAATGGTCTTGACCTCATGCGGGGTCAGGTTCTGGCTCTCGTCCACGATGAAGAACACATTGCCTAAGCTGCGGCCGCGGATATAGGCCAGGGGATTGATCAGCAGCTTTTCTTTTTTTTGCATATCCTCTATCTGTGCCAGTTCCTTGCTGCCGGGAGCGAAGCAGCTCTTGATTACGGCGAGGTTGTCGAAAAGAGGCAGCATGTACGGGCCTATCTTGTCGTCCACTGATCCAGGCAGGAAACCTAATTCCTGGTTCTTGAGAGGTATTACAGGTCTGGAAAGGAGTATCTGCTCGAAATTGCCGGCCTGCTCCAGCGCACCGGCCAGAGCCAGGAGTGTCTTTCCTGTGCCGGCCCGGCCTGTCAGAGCTATGAGCCTGATATCCGGATTCATGATGGCATCGAGCGCAAGCGTCTGCTCGTCATTGCGCGGCGTTATGCCGTAGGCTATCCGTGGACGGACCTTGATGACGCATCGGTTCCGGTTGTCATATCTTGCGAGAGTCACATTCCTGGCACTGTCGTATATCCTGTAGTACTGGTTACATGCCGGACGCCTGCGTATGCCGAGTTCCGAATAAGGCACTCCGTCCGGTGATGAGTCGAGGCGGTGGATGAGCTGGTCCCTCATGTTGCGCACGGTGAGGACTTCCTTCTCGGTCCTGACGATACGCTTTTCCTCTACCTTGTCAGACAGATAGTCCTGTGCCATGAGGCCCAGCGCCTTGGCTTTAAGTCTCATGTTTACATCCTTTGTGACCAGTATGACTTTCCTGTCCGGAGTGTTGTCCCGCAGCCATACGGCAGTGGCTATGATGCGGTGGTCGGGAATGTCGTCTATCAGCGAGTCCTTCATCGCCTGAGTGTAGCCGTGTCCCATCTCTATCTTGATGTGGCCGCGTCCTTTCCCGAGGCTGATGCCCTGGTCGAACAGGGTATTGTCGGATATGCGGTCCAGTTCACGGACAAATGCCCTGGCATTGAAGCCGAGGTTGTCGTCTCCCTTCTTGAATTTGTCCAGTTCCTCTATGACGCTTACCGGGATATAGATGTCGTTGTCCTGGAAGTTGAAGATGGAGTGACTGTCATGCAGGATGACATTGGTGTCCAGGACAAATATCTTTGGCGGCCGCTGCTGCTGGCGGTCTTCCGCGTTCTTGAAAGGGTGTGTATGTCTCAGTGCTTTTCCAGCCATATTCTGCCATTTACGAACATTTCAATCCATGGAGTCACTGTGTCGTTCTTCCTGTCAGGGTACCACGCCCAGTTCCAAGGCCTCAGGCATCTCTCGGGATGGGGCATCATGGCTAAGTGGCGACCGTCAGGGGAGCATACTCCGGCCACGGCCTCAGGTGAGCCGTTGGGATTGCCGGGATAAGCGTTGTAGTTGTATCTGAGAGCGATATTGTACTCCTCCACCGGTCTCGGGAAGGAGAAACGGCCCTCTCCGTGGGCTACCCAGATGCCGAGCTTAGAGCCTTGCAGGGATGAGAGCAGGATGGAAGGGGAGTCCTCGACGGTCACTCCCACGAATGCCGACTCGTATTTGTGCGACTCATTGTGTTTCATCTTCGGGGACAGTTCCTTGTGCTCCGGGGTGATGAGTCCCATCTCGGCCATCAGCTGGCAGCCGTTGCAGACTCCGAGACTGAGGGTGTCCTTGCGGGCATAGAACCGCTCAAGAGCCGTGCGTGCCTTTTCATTGTAAAGCAAGGCGCCGGCCCATCCCTTTGCCGAGCCGAGAGTGTCGGCATTGGAGAAACCGCCCACGAAGACAATCATCTGTATGTCATCAAGAGTCTCGCGCCCGGAAACAAGGTCGGTCACATGCACATCCTTGACTGCGAATCCGGCCATATAGAGGGCCCATGCCATCTCGCGGTCACCGTTGGAACCGGTCTCGCGGATGATTGCGGCCTTGATCCTGCGCTCGGACGGCATGTCGTATTTTCCGTCAAAATGTTTCGGGAAAGCGAAGCTCAGAGGTTGTCTCTTGTAATTGGCATATCTTTCGGCTGCGGGTTTCTCTCCGGTCTGGATGCTGTCGAGCAGCCATGAAGTGCGGTACCAGCGGTCTCTCATCTCATCTATGTCGAGCAGCAGCTCGTTTGAGTCTTTTCCGTACAGGATCCGGAGTGTCCGCCCTTTGGACGGATGACCTATCTCATATGCCCTGACACCGCCGAGGTCCTTGATGAAACGCTCTTTTTCAGTGTCCTTGACCTGAACGATGACACCGGGAACCTCAGACAGCAGGATGTCTGACGATTCCAGCTCCCTGAGGTCAATGTCCGCACCACCGTCGGTGTTGGCGAAGCACATCTCCAGCAGGGCAGTCACCATACCTCCGGCAGAGATATCATGACCTGCTGTTACAGGATTCTCAACGGAGTTGAACATGGCGTCCTGCAGATTGCAGAAACAGGTCTTGAAATATGCAGGGTCGGTGATGTCGGGGGCCTTGCCACCTATTCTGCTTATTGTGGCTGCGTATGCCGAGCCTCCGAGAGGGAAGCTTTCCTCGCCTTTGGCGATAGGTACGAACGGTATGTAGAGCAGCGTAGTGCCTGTCTCCCTGCTCATGACAGGGTGCAGTGTGGCTGCTACATTCTTGCTCTCTCCTGTGGCGGAGATGATCAGCGTGCCCGGTGACAGGACTTTCCCACCGTCGGGGTATTTCTGGGTCATGGACATCGAGTCCTTGCCGGTAGGGATGTTGACGCCGACTGCGATTGCAAAATCACTGGCTCCCTGAACGGCTGCGTAGAGGCGGGCGTCCTCGCCCTCATTGCGGCAGGGCCACATCCAGTTGGCACTCAGCGACACGCCATAGATGTTGTCCTTGATAGGAGTCCATATTATATTGGTGAGAGCTTCCGCAATGGCGAGTCTGGATCCTGCGGCAGGGTCTATCATGGCCGCTGCCGGAGCATGGCCTATGGATACGGCGATACCTTCCGGATCGTCATATCCGATGGCTGTCACGCCTAAGTCGTTGAGTGGAAGCTGTATCTCTCCGCAGCACTGCTGGCAGGCTATGAGTCCGGTCACTGAGCGGTCCACCTTGTTGGTAAGCCAGTCCTTGCAAGCTACGGATTCGAGCATCAGCACCTTGGCTATGGCCTCTTTCAGTTCTTGAGGAGTCATGGATGACGGTACCTTTTCCAGCTTGCCGAACCCTCCGTGTCCGTCTGCACCGCCCTTGGGCGACGAGCCGTACATGACGGTCTTGGGCGTGGAACCGAACATGTCGCTGAGAGCCAGGTCTATGGGAGTGTTGCCGTTGCGGCTGTCCTTCAGGGTGAAGTTGCCCTTGCCGCTTACTTCTCCGATTACATAGAACGGAGCCCGTTCCCTCTCGGCTATCCTGTGCAGTTCCTCAGTGTCGGATTTCTTCATTACGAGTCCCATGCGTTCCTGACTCTCATTGCCGATAATCTCCTTGTCGGAGAGGGTCGGGTCTCCCACCGGCAGTTTGGATATGTCTATGTCGCCGCCTACTTCCTCGACTAACTCGGACAGGCAGTTCAAATGGCCGCCGGCACCGTGGTCGTGGATCGATATGATGGAGTTGTGGTCTTTCTCTGCTACCGAGCGGATGGCGTTGTAGACTCTTTTCTGCATCTCAGGGTTGGCTCTTTGTATGGCATTCAACTCTATGGAGTTGTTGTATTCTCCTGTGGCAACGGACGATACGGCTCCCCCGCCCATTCCGATGCGGTAGTTGTCTCCGCCGAGGAGGATGATGTCATCGCCCTTGGACGGACGGTCCTTGGCGGCATCGGCCATTTTGGCGAAGCCTACGCCTCCGGCCAACATCACTACTTTGTCATAGCCATACTTGCGCTCCGCTCCGTCAGGATCCTGCTCCGTGTGCTCGAATGTCTGGAGAGAGCCGCAGATAAGGGGCTGGCCGAACTTGTTGCCGAAGTCGGAGGCTCCGTTGGATGCCTTGACCAGAATCTCGGCGGGTGTCTGGTACAGCCATTTGCGCGGAGGGCGGGCTTCCCAGTCCCTTCCGCTGTCAATGCGTGGGTAGGAGGTCATGTATACCGCAGTACCTGCTATGGGGAACGAGCCCTTTCCGCCTCCGATACGGTCCCTGATCTCTCCTCCGCTGCCTGTGGCCGCACCGTTGAACGGCTCTACTGTAGTGGGGAAGTTGTGGGTTTCGGCTTTGAGGGAGATGACTGTCTTGACTTCCTCCTCCTTGAAGAAACTGGGTTTGGCTGCTGCAGAGGGATGGAACATCCTGAGCTTGGGACCCTCGATGAAAGCGCAGTTGTCCTTGTATGCGGAGACTATCCTGCCGGGATTGACGGCGGATGTCTTCTTGATGAGCTTGAAAAGGGAGGACTCCTTTTCCACTCCGTCGATGATGAACTTGCCGTTGAATATCTTGTGCCGGCAGTGCTCCGAGTTGACCTGCGAGAAACCGAATACCTCGCTGTCTGTAAGCGGTCTTCCGAGCTTTGCGGAAAGGTCTTTCAGATATTGTATCTCGTCTTCGGACAGTGCCAGGCCCTCTTCCTTGTTGTATGCCTCGAAATCGGTTATATGGCGTATGGGCTCAGGCTGGTGGTCTACTGTGAAGATGTCCGCGTCAAGTCCGTGATATATGCGCTGGAGCATCTTGTCATGCGGTATCTCCGAGTCGGACGCATATTTCCCTTCCTCTACTGGGAAATATTCCTCGATGCGTGAAATGCCGGAGATGTTCATGTTGCGTGTAATCTCCACGGCAGCCGTGCTCCATGGGGTTATCATCTCGCGTCTGGGACCTATGAATGTACCGTGGACATGCTGCTCCTTAAGGAGTTCTGCGTCTGAGAAAAGCCATCTGAGTGTCTTTGCGGTGTCAGCGGAAATCGCTGTCTGTGAACCTACTGCTATAATCTGTCCCTCTGGGGAGCGGAAAAAGTATACCATATTATGTGTAATTTGAATTTCAAAAATAGGGATAATTTTGCTAAATGTGTAGAATTTTCCCATTTTTGCATATAAAATTTCAAAAATGCCGGATTCAGGTCCCGATATAGAAGAGAAGTACGCTCAATGTGTTCAGAATCTGTATTCCATGGCCCCGTCTTTCCAGAGAGTCGGAGCCGGAGCTTATCATCCGGGACTGGATGCGATGCGGGATTTCGCAGCATCGCTCGGTAATCCCCAGAACGGCTTCAAGTCAGTACATATAGCCGGAACCAACGGAAAGGGCTCCGTGGCCCACATGCTGGCTTCTGCTCTCGCGTTCAGATACCCAGGAGAGCTGATAGGTCTGTACACATCGCCGCATCTTGTGGATTTCAGGGAGCGGATAAAGACGGTCTCGACAGCATGTGAGCATGATGGAAAATGTTTTGAGACGATAGGCAAGCCGGAGGTGGTGGATTTCATGCATCGGGCGGACTCTTTCATGCAGGAACGCAGGCCGTCTTTCTTCGAGATCACCACGGCCATGGCTTTCGACTGCTTCAGCCGCAGGAATGTGCGTACGGCCGTCATCGAGACAGGTCTCGGAGGCAGACTGGACTCGACCAATATCCTGACGCCTCAGCTCAGTATTATCACATCCATAGGTTTGGACCACAAGGATATACTTGGAGATACGATAGAGAAGATAGCAGCGGAGAAAGCGGGCATCATCAAGCCGGGAGTACCGGTTGTGGTGGGAGATGTGCCCGACGGTGCCTTTGATGTGATAGCGGAAAGGGCTGAAAGACTCGGCAGCCGCCTGTACCGTGCCGGAGAGCTTTGCGGAGACTGCGTGAGTGCGGATGTCCTGTCTGCCGGGGCAGATCTCCGTGCCGATTGTCAGGTTAAGAATATCAGGACAGTCCTGACCGCACTGAAGGTGATGGGGGCCGGTACTGTCCATAAGGATTCCGCAGTGTACGGCGCGCTTGCCGGAGCCGCGCACATAACCGGACTGCGCGGGCGCTGGGAGAGACTTTCGCTCCATCCGGAGGTGATATGCGATATCGGACATAATGTGGAGGCGGTATCCGTGTCGATGCGGCAGCTTATGGCAGAGGCCGGGGGACGACATATTATAATGGTATTCGGCATGGCGGGAGACAAGGATGTGGAGGCTGTGTGCCGCCTGCTTCCGGATAGTCCTGAGTATATCCTTACTCAGGCAGCGGGCAGCAGGGCGATGCCTGCCGGCCGGCTTAAGGAGACGGCCGGCAAGATGTGCGCGACAGCGGTACCTGATGTACGGGCCGCTTTGGATTTGGCTTTGTCGAAAGCCGGACCTGATGATGTCGTATTTGTCGGAGGAAGCAGCTATGTGGTGGCCGAGGCATTGGCAGCATGGGACGAAAAGTGTGCTAACAAAAAAGTTACTATATCAGACTAAAATGTTAAACATCCTATGAGTATTGTATATACGATGATTGTGGTCTTTGTGCTCGGTTATCTGATGATAGCACTTGAGCACAAGGTCAATGTCAGCAAATCCGCTGTGGCTTTAGTTCTATGCTGCATATTGTGGGGACTTTTGAGCGTGTTCTCCGACAGGATAGACCCCTCTCTCACCCACGATGTCATAAGCTCGGACCTGCTTGCCGCATTGGGAAGCACCTGTGAGATAATCGTATTTTTAATAGGTGCGATGACTATTGTGGATATCATCGATACCCATGGCGGATTCGAGGTCATCACAAAGCATATAACCACGCGCAGGAAGACGAGACTGATGTGGCTCATAGCCTTCATCACATTTTTTATGTCTTCGGTGCTGGACAACATGACCACGACCATCATCATGGTGATGCTTATCCGCCGTATGCTCGCCAACTATAAGGAAAGATGGCTGTTCGCATCCATAATCATAATAGCCGCAAACTGCGGCGGAGCATGGTCGCCCATAGGGGATGTGACCACTATCATGCTCTGGATGAAGGGCAATGTGGGAACTGCCAAGCTGATGGGATCTCTTATCCTGCCGTGCATAGTGTCTGTCGTGATACCTACTGCGGTTGCCACCAGATTCCTCAAAGGCATGATCGCGAAGCAGCGGACCAACGAGGATGCCTCTTTCAGACCTTCATATATCAGCGGAGGCGAGAGCCGTACCATATTGGTTCTCGGTGTACTGCTGCTTGTCATGGTACCCGTGTTCAAAAGCGTTGTGGGCCTGCCTCCATATATCAGCGTGATGTTCGCGCTCGGTATCCTGTGGCTCTATACCGATCTGATGTACAGAAACAAGCGCAATGTAGAGGAGTCTGTCAAGCAGAAAGTCTCCAAGGTCATAAAGCACATAGACATGCCTACGATTCTGTTTTTTCTCGGTATACTCATGGCTGTCTCGGCTCTCGAGAGCGCCGGGATTCTCGGAGCCATGGCCGAGGGACTCAACAGCGGCATCCATAATATATATGCCATCAACACCGTTATAGGCCTGCTCTCGTCCGTGATAGACAATGTGCCTCTTGTGGCGGCCAGCATGGGTATGTATCCCATACCGGATGCCGCTGCCATCGCAGCCTCGGCGGATCCTGAATTCCTTTCGCATTTTGTCGCAGACGGGGATTTCTGGCATCTCCTGGCATACTGCGCCGGAACCGGCGGAAGCATCCTTATCATCGGCTCTGCGGCCGGGGTGGTAGCCATGGGCCTGGAGAATATCAATTTCATGTGGTATTTCAAGAACATCAGTCTGCTGGCGTTTATAGGATATATTGCCGGTATCGGAGTATTCATCCTTCAGGATATGTTTCTCGTGCCTCTTTTGTCATAATCCATGAAGCAGATTATCACACATTTCACAGACGACGACCTCTATAAGTTCACCATGTGCTGCGCGGTGATTGACAACTTTCCGAGGGCGCAGGTCAGATATGCCTTTACAGACCGCGATGACACCGTCTATCCAGAAGGCTTTGCGGACGAGCTCTTACGGCAGATAGCCGCACTGGATGATGTCATCATCACTCAGGAGGAGATAGATTTCATGCGCCGCAGGTGCGGTTATATTCCCGGCTGGTTCTACAACTATCTGAAAGGCTACCGTTTCGACCACCGCTGGGTGAAGGTGCGGCAGGATGAGGACGGGCATCTGCATATAGACATAGAGGGAAGCTGGGCGGATACTATCCTGCTTGAAGTCAAGATTCTGGCCATCATCTCGGAACTCTATTATATCTTTACCGGTGAGAGCCGTGGTTTCGACTACGGTGCGTATTATGACAAAACATACCGTAAGGCGGAGCGGCTGCTCGGGGCAGGCTGTGTCTACAGTGATTTCGGAACCCGCCGCAGGGCCTCCTTTGAGGCCGAGGATACAGTCGTCAGGGCCATGAAAGACTGTGCGGCCAGCTGTGAGTGGCCCGGCCGTTTTGTAGGTACCAGCAACATATATCTTGCGATGAAGCACGATGTACTTCCTGTAGGGACGATGGCACATGAGTTCATCTGTGCGATAGGAGGGATGTACGGCCCTCAGATGGCCAATCATATAGCCATGGATTGCTGGCGCAACACATTCCGCGGAGCTCTCGGCACTTTTCTATACGACAGTTTCGGCTGGGATATCTTCAGTCTCAACTTCTCGGAGGACTTCGCAAATCTGTTCAAGGGCCTCCGCGTGGACAGCGGAGACAACCGTGAGCAGCTGATGCGTATCGTGGACAAATACCGCTCTCTCGGCATAGATCCGAGGACCAAGCAGGTGATTTTCAGTAATGCCCTGGATGTAGACCATGCAATTGAGATTCAAAGATATGCCGTGGAATACTGTCAGCCCTCGTTCGGAATCGGTACGCATTTCACCAACGACTTCGACGGTGTCCGGCCCATGAATATCGTCATCAAGCTTATCGCGGCCAAGATCACCGAGTCATGGTCCTTCTACAACGACACCTGCAAGATCAGCGAGGATACCGGCAAGCACACCGGCAACCCAGATGTCGTCCGCCGCTTTATGGAAGCCCTTAATATGAGATTGTGAATTTTTTTATTAAATTTGCGGAAACTGACTTCAAACATGAAAAACTTACTCTTGAAAACTTATAAATTCTCTTATTATGGCAATCATTGACTTAGTCAGATGGTCCCCGCAAGGCGACAGGGTCATCTATGCATGGCGTTTCCCGGAAACAAACCTGACGACTTACACTCAGTTGATCGTCCAGGAGTCCCAGGAGGCCGTACTGTTCTCGAAGGGACAGATTGTAGGCAAGTTCGGTCCCGGGAAACACACCCTCTCAACGGAGAACCTTCCTGTATTGAACAGGCTTTACGGAATACCGTTCGGAGGTAAGAATCCATTTACTGCGGAGGTGTGGTTTGTCAATAAGGTGCAGACTTACAGCATAGACTGGTCTATAGACAGAATGACCATACATGATGCCGACTACAATACTCAGCTGCCATTGGTGGCCAGTGGTCAATACGGCCTGAAAATCAACGACGCTGAGAAATTTCTGGTCAAAGTAGTGGGTACCAGGAGGGAGTTCGCGCAGGAAGATATGACGGAGCAGTTCCGTGGGGAATTTTCCACAAAGACAAAATCTACGGTCCTGCAGTATATGCTGAAACATAGAATAGGCTTTAAGCAGATATCCGCATATCTCGATACGATATCCGAGTATCTTAAGAATGTCATGACTCCGTTCTGGAATGATCTGGGGCTGGACCTTACCAAGTTCTATGTGTCGACCATAGAGATAGATGACTCCACAGAGGACGGGCGCAGGATCAAGGATGCCATCTCGCGTCAGAGTTCGATGTCCATCACCGGCCATACATGGCAGCAGGAGCAGATGTTCGATACGGCGAACAATGCCATCGGCGGACTCGGCAACGGTAACGGGGGGCTTATCGGCGGCCTGGTGGCTATAGGCATGATGAACGGTATGGGAGGTAATGTCGGAACCGGAATGATGCAGCCCCAGTACAATCAGCCGACATTCGGAGGCGGCCAGGGGATGGGACCGGCTGCCGGACAACAGCCGGACGGGCAACCCCAGCAGGTCAAGATGGTATATTGTTCCAACTGTGCGAAGAAATATCCTAATACGATGAAGTTCTGTCCCCACTGCGGTGATCCTTATAATCCATGCCCTCAGTGCGGAACTGACAACGATATCCATGCCAAGCGCTGTGTCAGCTGCGGGGCTTACCTTGCAGGAGGCGCATCTGTCTGTCCTCATTGCGGGGCTCCTCTGGCGCCCGGAAGTACTTTCTGCGGCAACTGCGGTAAACCCGTTGCAATATCTTCTGATGTCTGCAGCAGGTGCGGAGCTCCTCTGCCGCCGTCAGTGAGGTTCTGCCCTAAGTGCGGGCAAAAACGCTAACTTTACAAACATTTAAACACAACTGTATGAAACCTAAAACAGTACTTTCAGTCATTGCCCTGCTTCTTGGTGAAGCTGTAATCATAGGCGGATTCTTCTTATGGAGAGGTGAGGATACTCCCGACAATATCTTTGCCCTCAATATCGTGGTATCGTCCATTGTGTATTGCCTGTGCTTCGTGGATGTCCTTTTCCCCTGGATAAGACAAAAGGATGCATCAGGCAGGCAGGTCGGCTCGTTAGGCCTGAGATGGACCGTGACGGGGCTATATGCTCTGTCGGCAATATGCGCAATGCTGATTCTCAACAAGGCGATGGATGCGGCTTTCCTCACTCAGCTGATTGTGCATGCGATACTTATCTTCTTGCTGATCCTTGGTTTTGTGGCAGTATTTCAGTCTTCAGGCAAAGTGGCCGAGGTACATTCCGTTCAGACCGGCCAGAGGCAGGGGGTAACGGAGATGGGACATGCGGTGACCGCTCTGGAGGAGGCGCTTTACGACTGTCCGGGCGTGCCGCAGGACCTGATTGACAAGGTAAGGGAATTGAAGGAAAGCATCCGCTACATCTCCCCTTCGAATAATCCCGAGGCCTGCGGACAGGAAAGGCAGTTCGTAGAAACCATTGAGCAGGCTGCCGGCAGGCTTTATGATTTCGAGCACAACCGTGAGGATGTCGAGAGGGCTGTCATCAAGGCAGGGCGTATCCTGCGCAGCAGGAAAGAGGCTTATTCCAATTAATAAACAATATAAACTATGTAAAACATGAAAGGTAAAATTTTTGCAGAATCAAGCAACTTGTATCAGGACCAGGCGCGTATATTGTTCAATTACTACCGCCAGGCCGCTGAGAGGATCGTAAGTGAGGAGGAGAGGATCGAGAAGGAAATAAAGGGTCTTGAGGGTGTCAGAGCCGGTTATGAGAAACAGATTGCCGGCCTGTGGGTATGGTTCCTCACTATAATATTGTTCTTTATCTACTTTATCAAGCGTAGTTCGCTCCAAAAAAAGGTGGATGAGGTGAATTCCCGTATCAACGAGTTCAAGAAACAGTACAAGAACATCTTCCGGGATTACAAAGTCTCCAAACTGGGAGTGGCGTATGTTCCTGTGGCCGAGCAGATAAAATATGATGATAAAAGTTTCGTCATAGATTATACCGGTAATGTGCAGGAGTCGGAGGTGACCCTTCAGCTGCCGCGGAGAAACGATCTGATGATTGAGACTATCGGCCGGTTGGAGCATCTTTCCACTGAAGCGCCTATTGTTGAACCGTCAAATGAGACGGAGACAATGGAAACGGACGAGTACTCTACTTCTATTCAGGAAATCAACCAATATGACTATTTAGGAGGCCTGGAGCGTTCCCTGCGTACCATATCGTTCTGCATGGATGATCTTGACAGAACATCCGTATCATTACCGCTGGTTACCGACAACAGCAGTTTCCTTACTTTCCTAAAGGATTATGCTACAAAGGAGGTTCCTGAGAACGCACCGGTCATCAAGGTATTTGACAAGGACAGGTATGATGAGAGCATCAACAAGTTCCGGGAACTCAACAAATTGAAAGACTCTCTATCCAATCAGACCCAGCAGTTCGAGGATGTGCTCAAGTCACTGATATCCACTATCGCCTCATCAGTACAGGCAATATCGGCCTTGAAAGTGGCATCTGTGGATAAGGTTGTGCTCGAATCCAACAGGATTCTGTATGATATATTGAAATCACCGTACAATCATTATTCCCCGATACTTGAGTATGAGGAGATAGACCGCATACGCAATGAGAAGTTTGATTATTCTGAAGATGCTCAAAGCTATGAGCCTTTCCATCTCAAGCAGAGTTCAAGGGTACGGTACAATCTGCTTACCGGTATGTGGACTGCCGAGGACGGCAGTACGACAAATATGCCTTTCGGCATGCATCAGATATATGAGGAGATAGTAGCGCCGGTTGTGCAGAATCTGATGGCTGAGAACCGTTTGGAAAGGCTGAAAATATACAATCATATAAAGGATCAGAAAATATCATATCTCAACAAGTGGCATCAGGATACGGATGCTTTCTATCGCTCCAACCGCGCTGAGAGCTCGGACATTATCAATCTCATGCAGGAGAGCATAAGGGAGTATGTGGCGGCATACAATACTCTGATATCTCTGCAGAAGACCGAAGACAGTATGGCTCAGTCCAATGGCTCGCTTGACTCAACGGTGGTCGATGTGGCGGACAATACAGCGGAGACTCTTGCTGCGTTTGAGCTGAAGTCGCAGGAATTCCAGAAAATACAGTCGGATTTCGAGGAGTTTATGGAGCGTATCAAGGACGATATAGACATGAAGGCTGAGAAATTCGGCCATGTGGAGTATTACGATGCCAGGCTCAGGGACGGTTATTCCAACGAAGTGGCTGTCGCAGCAGACGGGATTCATGAGCTGGATGACAGGCGCAAGTCCCTTGCAAGTGTCAATCCTCTGTTTGCAAAGTCCTCTGAATTGCCGCCGGAGCCCAGGGTGGAGAATATCGTATATGAGAATATGTCCCTCAATCTGCCGAGCATAGCAAGGAATGCGCTTGAGGAACTCGATACCGTCAGGAAGGAAGTTGCGGAGGCTGAAGCTGCAGACCCTGGATTCGAGGATGTGCAGGATATCCGGGACACCTCCGAGGAGGATGTATATGTGGCTGAGGGGCAGAGTGATGAGGTCCAGTCAGAATCTAACGCTGATATAAAACAATAAGATTATGGCATATATTGATTGTGTAGTGGATACCGAGCCCATGGCACGGGAGATAAGTACGGTGTCCGATAAGATAAAGGGAACAACGGCTGCCGTAATCGGAATGAAAGCGGCTGTGGTACAGGCCGAGGCTGATGCCGCGGACCATGTCTGCGAGAATGTCAACAGAGGATTCTATACCCTGATACACTCTCAGATATCCCAGAAGATTGCAAGGCTTCACAGCGATGTGGACTCGCATCTGATGAAACTCAATCAGCTGACCAAGCAGCTTCGTTCCATCAAAGGGCGCATGCAGCGTGATTACAATATGATATCCGCCAGATACATCAAGCTTTTCAATGGTCTTAACCGCAATCTGGAACAGAGGATATTCGAGATAGACCGTCCGGTTACTGATTTCGCGCTACGCGATACCAATACCATATCCAACAGAAAGCGTCAGCTGACGGCAGCAGTGCCGGTTTCTCAGCTTGAGTCTTTGGCATTGAGTCAGAAGATACTTACTTCAAATCTTAAGTACAGGGGTGCCAAGGTTATAGACTCGATGAAGGATTTTCTTGCGGATATGGAAGCCCAGAATGAGCTTACAGGTCATATTTTGCTTGATGAGCAGCAGGAAGCCGGAGCAGAGAGAGTTATGCTTCCGGTTATTGTGAGCGAGTCTGATTATGACAGTCACGGCAACAGGCAGTTGGAGATATACTCCGGAATTTCCGGTATAGACCAAAAGGCTCAGGAGGGCATCCGCACTGCAGCGGGTGAGCAGCTTGCCGGCTTCAGTTGGGAAGATGCGCCTCTTGACGAGGAGGTGAGACTTGAGTTCAACCGTCTGCTGGCATCATCAGATGCGTCGCAGCGTGTCAAGGAAATGGCGGGAAATCTTTTTACCGCCAGTAAAGTACAAACCCTAAAATCCTGACAGTATGAGTTACAGTCGTAGTTTTACAAAACGCATTGCTGTGCACTATTCAGGGACAGTGAATTATCCGGCGTCCAATACATCCGGCTCAGTCTCTTATAGCGGTACGGCATACGAGGATGTCACGGTCAATATCAGAGTTGAGACAGATCCGTTTGACTATAGCGTGGATGACTGCAACGGTCATGTCGGGCTTCTGACCGGTGCAGTGGTCGCCACTGAGACCGCACAGGTGGCCTCCATAAGGGAAAAGGCGATTAAGGTCGGAGACACGATTATCAGTGGATTCTTCAAGACGGTCAGATCAGAGATAAGCCAGCAGATATCAGAATTGTCAAGCAGGATAGACGCTACATTGATTCATCTCGTGGAACTGTCCAAACGCTGTCTTGATAAGAAGCGTCAGATGGAAGTGGATTATAACAGGTTGTCTGATAGATACATGAAAGTGTTCGATGAACTCAATGCCGAGCTCAGGAACAGAGTATACGAACTGGATAAGCCTACTTTTAAGTTCCGTGAGACAAGCGACAAAAATTCCTATCGCGCCTTGGGCAGCGATATAGTGGGAACAGTGGCAGTCGCAGGTGCGGAGAACAGCCGTCTGGAGGCGTTGATAACGGCATCTGTGGTCAAGAAGCAGGCCAAGGATACTATCGGCATGGCCAATGATTTTCTTCAAAAGCAAAAAAAGACCGAGACTCTGCTTCATGAGTGCATTATGGATGACAGTTCTGACGGACAGTATTATGTACCTGTATGCTATATGGAGGCATGTGACGAGTACAACTGTATCGGTCGTGAAGTCTATGATACTGAAGGGCTGTTCTTTGACAAAGAGTATCTGATGGAGGCTATCGGAAATCGTCAGTGGAACGGCTCTGCGGATGAAGGGGCTCTTGGACGGATACATAATTACTTTATCGATGAGGTGTCGGCCAATTACGATACAGCTGACAGACACAGCGGCAGAGTAGTGGAGTATATCAACAAGTTATTCAATTCCAACAATATCGAAACATTCTAAACAGAACAGACATGAAAGAACTTAAGGAAATAAAAATCAATGAGAAAGATATAATCCTGCAGGACAATCTCGTCCGTAGCTCCATCCTGCCGGAGAAGATAGCGGAACTGACACGCAATGTGGTGTTCAAGGGTGACAATGTTGTAGAAGGTCCTGTATTTGCCAACCGCATGGAAATACAGAACGGAAACCTGGAGATTCATGGAGCGGTGTTTTCCCAGCAGGAACTATATGTCAACAATGCGGTAAAAGGGAAGGTGGAGTTCAGGAAATGCGTAGGATCGTCCAGTTCCGTAGTTTCCCGTTCACCTCACTGTGAGCTTATATTCTGCTCGGATATCAACGCCAAATCCGTGATATTGTGCAATGCATTCGTTGCCGGAAGCATATATGCCGATGAAGTCACTCTTGAGAACTGTGTGGTAATAGGCGGTGTTTTTGCTACCCAAAGCGTAGAACTGGTCAATTCTATAGTAGGAACATTCAATACTCCTTCGATAAAGGTGTCCGGTATCATACAGTTGCTGCTGCCAAGTGCTTTTTCGGTCGAGAAGATGGTGGCATCAGCGGATACAAGACTGTACAATCTCAGCCTGGCGGATCTCGGGGCATTGTACAAGGGACAGGATGAGGCCGCCAACTCCGGTAAGATCGAGATGCAGATAGAGGCTGATGAGATTAAGAGTAATTTGGTTGACAGCAATATGCAGAAAACATTGCGAAGCTATACAGTTGTCGGTAAAGTGCTTGCGGCCGACCTGCTCGATACGGACAAGTTCCAGAATCATTTTCTGCTGGCTGCGGCCAGTCTCGGTGCCCAGCTTTTGAAGACTTATGACCTCGGTGTGGACAAGGACGGCAAGCCCGCGCTGTTGTCTGTCGAGAAGATCCGCGCATTTTTCTTTGATATCATGGCTGGCCGTATACAGATTAAGACAATAGACGGCAGATTTGATATCTCTCAGATAACAGGCCGCGCCTGATTCATCTGAGAATCTTTGTCAATGCATCTCCGATACACAGGTCGGAGATGCATTATAGGAAAATAAAAAAAGCAGCTACATCTATGTAACTGCTTCTTTTTTCGGTGGGAGCTGAGGGAGTCGAACCCCCGACCCTCTGCTTGTAAGGCAGACGCTCTAAACCAACTGAGCTAAGCTCCCTTGCTTTTGCGGATGCAAATATAGAGCAAATTTTTTCAGTGACCAAAAAAAATTGAAAAATTTATGCAATTAATTTATGGTGATTTTGTATTTCTCTATGAGTCTGCGTATTTCAGGATCAAGATTGCCTCTGAAAGACATGCTTCTGTCTTGATGAACGGCGCTCAGGTAGTATTCAACGGCCTTTTTATCGTTCCCGGTGCGTGAATATACAACAGCCAGCAGATAGTCCCGTTTGGCAGATATGGGTAGGTCTTCGAGTATATTCGCCGCAGAGGCGTTGTAGTCCATGGCCAGGAAGGCGAGGGCGCTGTTGATGTCCCTGTATCCGCCAAGGATGCGGACCGCCTTGGCGTATTCGCTGTCTTTCAGTGCCAGTACTCCGGCGGCATATAGAGTGTCGGGCTCAGTGGTGTGTATAGTGTCCTTTACCATGTCGCGCCTGTGAAGGCAGAAGTCGAATTCCACTTCTCTTAGCAAAGGATAGAGAGCGTTCCTCAGATATGAATATTCCGGGTGGGTGCTGAGCTGGCGTTCCCTTCTGTCCGGGTGCTTTTTTCCGAGTATCCTCAAGATGCCGGCCTTGTCCTTTACGGCGGTATCGGTCATGATAAGCCTTTCGAGGCGCTCCCAATGTTCCGGTATATACCGTTCTATAAGCTTGAAGCCCTTTCCGTCGAGGTATCCGGAGATGGCTTTGGCCCGTCTGGAAGCAAGGCTGCTGTTGAGGGCGTAGCTTCCTTCGGGAGAGCATGAGGCCGTGATGATGAGACTGTCCGCAACATATTCTCCCGTGGAGATCAGTTCCGTGATGATGGACTGGATATGCTCGAGTTCGGCCTTGTTGCCCATATATGTGCTGTCTATGTCAGCCTTGCCGGCTTTGAAATTGACAGCGGCTGATGTGTTGAACTCTACACGACGCTCGACGACCTTGGTGACATAGCGTACTATGTCCTCTGTCATGGTAGCGAATGAGGAAACATAGAATGTGAGCGGAGCGGCAGGAGGTATGTCGTATATTTTCTCGCCTTGGTAAAAGATACCACCTTTGAGGCTGATATCGATTTTGCGCAATCCAGGTCTTGTGGACAGATCCTGTGTGTAATTGTACAGAAAGTTGTTCTCGCAGCTGTTCAGGACGGTGTCGAGGCGTATACCTTCTGTGATGAACGGGTCCTTGACCAGTTGCCTGAACCTGCTTTCCGTACGGTTCAGGCGTCTGTTGTTACGGTTAATCATACCTTTTCTGCGGAAATGCTCCTTGGCTTCCGCGAGGGATATGCCGTAGAAGCCACGGACGGCACTTATGTCCACAAATGCCGTATCATTCTTGAAAGCTGCGATCTGCGGTATGTTGCGCCGGATAAATATCTCAAGCTGTGCTATGTCTACCAGCATGGACGGATCGGTGATGATGCCGGCAATGAACCGTTCATAGAGCTGATATCCTCTTATCTGCCTTGCAAGGTAGTTCGCACCTGTAATGTGAACTGCTTCCAGGACAAGTGAATCTTCCTGGACAACTGCGGACGGGACCAGTCTTACCTGCCATTGATGACTTAGCATGGGAGCGGGAACACTGATGTCAAATGCCAGGTGTACATGTCCGTTCCTCTCGGGTATATTCTTGAATCTTGCTGTTATTACGACTTCTCTGAGCGGTTCGGTCATGTGTATTGTCCCGGAAGAGTCCATGGTGGCTTTGATGAAAACCAGTCTTTTGCCCTCCGGTCCCATGACCGTGAGCGTATCCGGACTGTCGTCCCATTCTGCGGACATGCTGTCGTCAATATCCGCAGAATTGCCGGCCGGAAGCATGAGGCTGATGGAAGTGCTGTCCCTGTGAAGGGCCCTTGCCTCCATCCTTACGAGGACCGAGCAGGAACTAAGAACGGCAAGCATGCCCGTCAGGAGGCAGAGAATGCATTTCTGTTTCATCTTAGAAGTTGTATAGTAAGTTGATCTGTATGTCGTTCGGTGCGATGAACGCTTTTATTCCGGAGCCTGTGAGTTTCCCGCATACAGTCGAGGCATATTCCCTGTAGCCGGCTGCTCCGAACCATAGTCCGAGACCGAATTCTATATTGAGATGTTCGGTGAGCATAAGCGAGTAGCCGAAGTTGAACCCGAGGCCGAAGGCGTCACCTTCCACAGCACAGTCCGAGAGAATTCCTCCTGTGTTGAACCGGCTCCACTGAAGCCGTCCGCCGTAATAAAAACCGGAGTACACGAAAAAAGGCCAGTATCTTGTTCCGGCCGATATGCTGAGAGTCCGGTTCTGCATGAGTCCTCCGCCAGGAGTACGGAAACTGAATGGATTGTACCGTCCTTCCGCCAGCAGGCTCCAGTGCTGGTCTACGGATATGCCGGCTTCTGCATTTAAGGTAAGAAGATTGGCATAGTCCAGCAGATTTGTAGCTATGCTCCATTTCTGCGCGTGCAGTGGTGCCGGACCGGAGGCTGCTGTCAATGCACTTGCGAGAAGTATGATGATCGTGCGTTTCATATCATTGGAAAAAGCATCCGGTCCGTTCTCCTTCCCTTCATGAGCCGTCCCTAAAACTCATCTCCAACTCGGGGCCGGATGCGGAAGCAAATATAGATGCTTGGCTCATAGCGGAAAAACCACTTCCGTACAATTCAAGAATGATTTCACGATTATAAAAAAATGAATAATTTTAAAATCATAAAAGCAGAAGCCAAGTGCCTGGGTGCCATTTTGGCAGGATAGGGCAGATGGTATGTATTTTGTTCGGATGCCAGGAAAAAGAAAATAAAATATTTTGATATATGTCACAGCAAAAAGGTAAGATAGGGGTTACGACAGAGAATATTTTCCCCGTTATCAAAAAGTTTCTCTACTCTGATCACGAGATTTTCCTGCGTGAGATAGTGGCCAATGCGGTGGATGCCACCCAAAAGGTGAAGGCTCTGGCGGGTACAGGTGAACTTAAGGATGAACTGGGTGACTTGACAATACATGTCTCCGCAGACGATAAGAAGAATACCCTGACCATCACTGACCGCGGTATAGGAATGACAGCCGAGGAGGTCGACAAGTTCATAAACCAGATAGCATTCTCCGGTGCCGGGGAGTTTCTTGAGAAGTACAAGGATGCGGCCGGCAATATTATAGGCCACTTCGGCCTGGGTTTTTACTCAGCTTTCATGGTTTCCAAGAAAGTGGTCATAGATTCCCTCTCCTGGAAGGAAGGTGCCAAGCCTGTAAGATGGGAGTGCGAGGGCGATCCTGAGTTCGCTATGTCGGAAGGTAGCCGTACAGACCGCGGAACCGAGATAACCCTGTATCTGGACGATGACTCCAAGGAGTTTGCAGGAGCATCGAAAGTGGAGGAATTGTTGAAGAAGTACTGCCGCTTCATGCCCGTGCCGATTGCTTTCGGCAAGGAACAGGAATGGAAGGACGGCAAGTATGTTGACACAGACAAAGACAAGATAATAAACGACACAGAGCCTATCTGGAACAAAAAGCCCGCGGATCTGAAGAAAGAGGACTATATGAAGTTCTATCGTGAACTTTATCCTATGCTGGAGGAACCTCTGTTCTACATACATCTGAATGTGGACTATCCGTTCAACCTTACCGGTATCCTGTATTTCCCGAAGATCAAGGACCGCCTGGAAGTAACCAAGAATAAGATACAGCTCTATTGCAACCAGGTCTTCGTCACCGATTCGGTCGACAATATCGTGCCTGACTTCCTGACCCTGCTGCATGGTGTGATAGACTCTCCGGATATTCCTCTGAATGTGTCCAGGAGTTATCTGCAGTCTGATGCCAATGTAAAGAAAATATCGACTTACATCACCAAGAAAGTAGCTGATCGCTTGGAAGATATCTTCAAGAACGACCGCAAGGAGTACGAGGAGAAGTGGGACAACCTCAAGCTCTTCATCGAGTACGGTATGCTGACTGAGGAGAAGTTCTGCGAGAGGGCTCTCAAGTTTGCCTTGATGAAGAACACCGACGGTAAGTTCTTCGCATACGATGATTACCGCAAGGCCATAGAGACCGCCCAGACCGACAAGGACAAGAAGGTTGTATACCTCTACGCCACAGATCCCGTGGCCCAGTACCAGTATATCGAGACTGCTAAGAACAAAGGTTACGATGTCTTGCTCTTCGACTGCCAGCTCGATGCCCATTTCGTCAACCTGCTCGAGACTAAGATTCCCGACTCGATATTTGCCCGCGTCGACGCCGACTCGATAGACAAGCTTATCCGTAAGGAGGATGTCAAGGAGCCCGAGATGCCCGAGGCCGAGAAGACCGACCTCTCCGACATGTTCGAGTCCGTTCTGCCCGAAGGCAATCACTACTTCGTGAAGCCGGAGAATCTCGGTGAGAGCGGGGCGCCTATTCTGATTACACAGTCCGAGTTCATGCGCCGTTACCGCGACATGTCGGCTCTGGGTGGAGGCATGAACTTCTACGGTGAGATGCCGGAGTCCTATACCATAGATGTGAATGTGCAGCATCCTCTCATTAAGCGTATCCTGGAAGCCAAAACTTCGGCTTTGTCGGAGAAGTGCGCGTCCTTTGACTCGCGTAAGTCAGAGATCCAGGCCGGTATCGACAAACTGGACGCAGCCATGAAGGACAAGAAAGATGAGGATATCCCCACAGCGGACAAGGACGCGAAGAAAGAGCTCGAGAAGGAGATGGATGAGGTTCGAAGTGAGAGGAAAGATGCCATGAAGGTTTTTGCCAAGGACAACATCCTTCTGCATCAGGTAGTTGACCTCGCGTTGCTGGCCAATAACATGCTGAAGGGCAAGAATCTCTCGGAATTCATCCGCAGGAGCATTGAAGTTCTGTAGCCAGGACTACTTTAAAAGAAAACCGATAACCTCGCGCATCAGGCAGTCGACCTGTTGTTGCGAGGTTAATGCTTCTATAGGGAAGCCGAGACTGATGCATCGGTATGTGCCGTCATAGGCCACGCCGGCCGATGTATTGCTGCCCTCGTAACGCAGGAATGTGCAGGCTCCGGAATCCGATGGCGTCAGTGCATCGGGGCATGTCACGCAGTATATTCTTGGATTTGGACTGGTGTAGAATGCGATATGTATTGTCGAGTCTCTGTAAATGTCCATAGGGTTGGCCACGGACCTGACTCTGCCGCCGGATGAGGCGAAGCTGTTGCTCCATCGGCAGTGCAGGACATCGCTTGTGAACACATATGCTGCATGTACCGGATCTATGCTGCGGCAATGGGTGTCAAGGGCCTCGGATGTGCGCAGCGCAGTCTTGCCAGAGATGATTTTCAGGGCTCTGACCGTGCTGTCAATCATATCGGTCAGGGCCTTGTCCGCAGTGGGAACGAGAACTTTTACAGAAGACAGGATATCCGCCGCATCATTGATGCTGTGTACGGCGGAGTCGACAGGGGCCGCATGTGCATACGCTCTGTCATAGTCGTATGCAGCGGATTTTCCGATAGCGGAACCGGAGATGAGGAGGCTGCCTCCGTTGTCGCAGTATCCGGACAGTATGGAAAAAAGACTGTCGGAAGACGGTATCCCGGAATTCCCGAAGATCATGTCGATTAGTGGATAGGAGATGCCGGAGTGGCCGGACAGCATGGCGCTCAGGGATGTGGAGCAGAAACTCAATCCGCTCCGCATCATGGCTGTGCCGTGAACAAGCGGATAGTCAAATGTGTTACCGGCCACTGGTGCGGGACCATAATCCATGTAGGATGCTCCGAAGCCGGGCAGGTCATCATGTATCCACGGTCTGTCTCTTCTATATTCGTATTGTTCACCGATATACGATATGTCGTGGATGTACGGGACTCCGTGGCTTTGTTTGAAGTCAAAGCCCGCGAAGGATGAATCGCACGCAGGGTAGGGAGCCGGACCGGATACTTCAGTGAATCCGTTGACGACAAGCGCGCATGGACTGTCAGGCAGATAACCGGCGGACATTATCTCAGAGGGGAATGAGAGCCCCCCTTCGTTGACAGCCACTACTTTATAGCTGTACAGCAGGCCTGCCTCGATGCGGTCAGTGTATTCTGTGCCTGTAACCGTGACGCCGTTGTCAAATCCGGGAATATATCCGTTTACATCCGATGGATCGATAATCCTTCTATAAACAATGTATGAATCTGCTGCTGCGGTAGGCTCAGTCATGTCTGTACGCGGTGACCATGTCAGCCTGAGCTCGGCATGGTGCTTTCCGCTTTCTGTGATGACCGCGCACATATCGGTTACCGGAAGCGGCTGTACAGCGTAATCAGTACCTGAAGTAAAGGACAGATACTTGAGAATACCTTTATATATAGCTCGCGATACGATGAACCTGAATTCGGGATCAAGTGCACACTGCATGTCAGAGAAGTTCTGATGGGCAAGCAGTTCTATCAGAACGGTGGGTACATCCGGGACCCGTGCTTCCATGTACGACCTGTCCCAGATGGCTCTTCTGTTCCAGTCCGGACGGTAAAAGGTCCTGATATCCTTCACTATGGAGGTCTGTACTATGTCGGCCAGCTCACGGGCGGTTATCCTGGCTCTTCCGTCCGAGTATGTCTTTTTGCCTTCGGACTCTTCCTTGTATATGGCGAGAGTGCCGACTATGGAGTCGCTTTTGAATACTCCGGCATCGGTATGCAGTGCAAGAGCCATGTCCACCGGCACTCCGAGCCGTCCGCACAAGTCATTTACCCACTCTCCCCGGCACATGTAGTCGTCCCTGTAATCGTCCTTGCCTTTGTTCGGGCTGTATATTGCGTCAGGGAAACCGCTCCATTGCAGCCAGTAACGGGCACCCTCGGCGTATCTCGGCATACCGCTTACCTCCTGGCCGCGTATGATATTGCCCATGCCTCCGCCGAACCTGACGGCATCCGTGGTGATCTCACCATGACTTTCAGAGCGGATGCCGTTGACGGTAACGCCCTGACCGGACTCTCCGGCGGTAAAATGAAATGTTCCCAAATAGACCCATGTGCCGCCTCCCATCCTCTGGTCTACGGTAAAATGTCTCTCGCCCCCGGAATAAGTTACGGTATATTCCGCAACAGTACTTGTCGGAAGAGTCTTGTATGAGACATATACGGCGTAGTCCCCGGTTTTTGGGAAACAGGGTCTGTATGATGCCTTGGGTGAGGATGCACTTCTGTAGGTACCCATGCGGGCCGTCCCGTTCTCAAACGGATTCTCTCCTGAGGCCAATGTCTTTCTGCCTCCTCCGAAACCTTTGCCGGGGGTGTCGTTCCATGTGCCTTTTTCCGAATAGAACGGGCTGCCGTTATCGATGATGATCTCTTCGGTCATGATATCCCTCTCCCGCGGCATTATGACATATGCTCCGGCATTCTCAAGCATCGGTGCTAAAAAACCTGTGACATAGCTCTGGGTGAGCAGGTCTTCCACTGAAGTAAAGAACGGCGCTCTTTGCCATTGCCATCTGTCGGCCTCAGCCGAATAGTAATATCCATGACTGGCCCATAATGCTATATTGTATCCTGAAAGTCCGCGGTTGCCTGTAGTCCCGCCGCTCACCCATTGACGGCCGTGCCGCGGAACATGCGTGTCATGGTTTCGCCCTGACAGAAAAGCTGACGCATATCTCTCAACAGGAGAATTCTTGTACATGAACACTATATTGTAATCAATGTATTCTGCGGGAAGGAGGCACCGTGCGATATGTATCATGGTGTCTATGTCCTGATCCCTGAGCGGATAGTCGGTAATCGTTCTGTTGAGATGAAGCTCAAGTGTGCGCTGTCTGACAAAGAATGTGTCAAGAATGACTTTATCCGCCACATCGGCCTTTGTCGCAAGATATGAGTCGATGGAATCTATGGCAGGTATGATCTCAGGTCCCGTTATCCTGGCGTATGCCACGCAGCTCATGCAGAGTGCTGCTGTCAGAGCCGCAATGTGTATGAGATGTCTTACCATTTGTATACGATATTGACTGCCGCCTTATAGGGAATCCATTCGGTGGAACCGTTCCAGTCCACATACAGGGAACCGTCCGGTTTGTAATGCCCTTCGTAGAATCCTATCTGACAGCCTCCTCCTGCTGAGATTTCTATACCCCAGTGTTTGGTCAGCGTGAATGAGTAGCCGATGGTGATTCCGGCCATAAAATTGACACCTATCTGGTACATGTCCGAGTAGGTACCCCAATATGACGGGTGAAGTCCCTTGCTCAGATCCCATACGGCAAAGCCGATATTTGGAGCTGCGAAAAATCCCCGGAAAGCCTGTTTGGGATAATATCGTCCTTCTATGAATGTCATGGCTGCGACAGCCGGACCGTCAAACACTCCTTTTACACCTTTTGGATAAAATACTCCGAGTCCCTCAAGGGCGACCGTGATGTTTTCGTGAGCCCTGAACTCCACGGACGGATTCACTATGCCGAGGACTACGGCGGCATTGAGCTTTACAGCCGTACGAACGGGCTCGCCTCCGAACAGACGCTCATTGCGCAGGGAGTCTTTGTCGGAAGAATATGCGTTGACAGGCAGTATCAGAAGCGGAAGCAGCAGGAATAATATCTTATAGGATCTCATTGTCAGTTCTGGAGAATTTGGAATCTATGAATTTTACTATCGGTGTGCCTGAGAGAGCAATGATGGCCGTACCCGTGACTATGGATATGGAATCCGCCAGGAAATCAAGGACATCGCCTTGCCTTGACTTGAAAAACAGGTCCTGGAGAATTTCCGTAGCTCCTGCGAATACCAGTCCGGTAATGACTGTCAGGACCACGGCGTGTTTCCGCATAAAAGCGGAACTGACGGCGTGCCGGAATGTAAGCCAGCTGATAAAGGGGTAGGGGAAAAACATTATGAAATGGGCATATCGGTCAAGCCGTATGCCGAGAAAGTAATTTCCCAGGTCTATACCGGTGGACGAGAACTTGTAGAAACAGAAAAAGAGCACCATCGCCAGATAGAGGACGAACAATACATTGATTAGTGTCTTTACCGTTTTTAACATGATACAAATATAGAGAAAATTGCTATTTTTGCAAAATACACTTTTGAAAACATTATGACTAATTATTGGAAAGCCATAGCGGCGGTGATGGCGGCCGTCACATTGACCTGCAGTTTGTCGGCGCAGTCTGTACAGGATATCGAGATGCTCAAGTCACTGGCCCAGTCATACGGATACAGCGAGACTGAGATACAGCAGCTTCTTGCCGAGCAGATGGGCGGCGGCAATGTCTCCCGTAAAACAGTTTCCGAAAGTCCTTCAGTAGACCGCAATACAGTCGAGACTCCAGAACCGGCAGTAGAGACAGCTCCACCGGTGGCGGATACTATAGAGGCAGAGAAAGCGGAGGTAATACCGGAAGTGTTCGGGCGGAGTTTTTTCCATGCCCCAGAGTTGAATTTCATTCCCAATTACAATATCCCGACTCCGTCGGGCTACAAATTAGCACCTGGAGATCAGGTGATAATCGATCTCTGGGGAGCTTCCTCGCTTCACATCGAGGGTACCGTCTCTCCGGAGGGCAGCATTACGATAGACGATGTGGGACCGGTCATGATTACCGGATGCACGGTGGAGGAGGCTCAGGCAGTTCTTAAAAGCAGGCTCGAGTCGGTCTATTCTGGGCTTGCAGGTAATGAGCCCAATACATACATAAGATTATCACTCGGTCAGATAAGATCTCTGTCAATCAATATGGTGGGAGATGTCACTGTGCCCGGGACATATACTCTTCCGTCTCTTTCAACGGCTTTCACAGCCTTGTATATGGCAGGTGGTCCATCGCAGCTTGGCTCGTTGAGAGACATACGGCTCTACAGGCAGGGCCGGCTTGTCAGGACGATAGATTTCTATAGGCTGATTGTAGACGGAGTCTATGAGGACAATATCAGGCTTGAGGACAATGACCTAATTCTCGTATCACCCTATGTGGCCTTAGTGGAGATAAAGGGCTGCGTACGGCGTCCCATGCTCTATGAGATGAAGGACGGAGAGACTATGGCTGACCTGCTGAGATTCTGTGCCGGATACACAGGTAACGCATCCAGGAAAATGGTCCATGTGGAGAGGGTCAAAGGGGACCGAAGCAGGTCGTTTGATGTCCCTGCGTCGGATTTCAGTTCTTTTGTCCTTGAAGACGGAGATGTCGTTACGGTTCCTGAGAATATATCCCGTACGCTCAACACTATATGCCTCGAAGGTGCGGTATGGCATCCTGGATATTATGCCGTATCAGATACATTGTCCACTCTCCGTCAGCTTCTTGAGAAAGCCGGAGGTGTGAAGGATGAAGCCTATATGGACCGTGGCCTCATCATGCGTCTGGATAAGGACAGGGACACGCTGTCACTCAGTTTCAACCTCGCTGATGTGCTTTCCGGTATAGAGGATGTGCCGCTGATGAGCGAGGACAGAATACGGATATTCGCCGGCAATGAATTTACGACATGGTATCCTGTATATACACAGGGGCAGTTCAACAATCCCTGCACTTTGGACTATCGTGACGGCATGACGCTCGGAGATGCCATAATCCTTTCCGGCGGTCTTGGCCTCGGGGCTTCCAAGAACAATATAGATGTGGCGCGCAGGAACTTCAGCGACGGTTCCACCCGTACGGATACTGTCGCCGTTGTATATACCTTCGACATAGAGGAGGACAGGAGCGCCCTGGATTTCGAACTGAGTCCTTATGATATAGTATCTGCGCGTACGGCACCTAATTACCGTCCACAGCAGGTTATCAATGTTTCCGGAGAAGTCAATTACCCCGGACATTATGTTGTTGAGAAAAGTTCTGCCCGTCTCAGCGAGATTATTGAAAGAGCCGGAGGATGCAGCGGTGACGCATATCTCGAAGGTGCCGTGCTGTACAGGATGATGACCGAGCAGGAATATCAAAGGGCATTAGTAGCCAGAGTGCTGGCCGCAGAGGAGGCCGGAGTGGACACATCGGCCATAGAAATGCCGAGGCGCAACCAGAGATACAACATATCCATAGACCTTAGAAAGGCCATAGAGAATCCCGGTTCGTTCCACGATATAGTTTTAGCCGGCAATGACAGCATTGCGGTGCCGAAGATGAACTCGACTGTAAGGATATCTGGTGCCGTGCTTTTCCCCAATGTCGTCACATACGATCCGTCTCTGAGTGTACGCCAGTATATCAAGCTTGCAGGCGGATATGCCAGAGGGGCGATAAGATCCCAGAAATATATCGTGTTCATGAACGGTTCTGCGGCCGGTTCCGGCAGCCGCAACTTCAAGCCTATGCCCGGATGTGAGATTATCGTACCCCAGCGTACCCTTACACGCCGCGGTATCTCGGCTACGGAGGTCATGTCCATAGCTTCCTCGACCACATCCATTGCCGCGATGGTCGTTACGATGGTCAATCAGTTAAGATAGTTTGGCTGCATGAGCTACAGAAAGCTGTCAGTTGAAGAAGTGTCGGTACTGGAGAGCGGGGGATGCACTGCAGACAACTGGGACCGCATATATGTGGCGCCCGGGTTCAAGGCGGACAGGATCCGTCGGACTTCATTTTACGGAACCGTACATATAGGCTCTCTCGACGGGGTGGTCTCTCTGCCGGGAGATGCGGTAGTGCCCTGCGGGATATGCGATGCCAGACTGCGTGATGTAAGTGTCGGGGACGGCGTGTACATATCCGGAGTACACGGATACATATCATGTTATGACATAGGAGACCATGTCCGCATCATCAATGTCGGGACGATATACATGGATGGTTCCTCTTCATTCGGCAACGGCATGGATGTCAATGTGATAAACGAGACGGGAGGCCGGAGTGTGACTGTCTTTAAGGGCATGACGGCACAGTGGGCCTATATGGCGGCCATGTACCGTCACAGCTGTCGTCTTGAAAGCTCGCTGCGTGCCGCCGCCATGACAGTGGCGGACAGGGAACGCTCCTGCAGGGGGCGTATAGGCCGTTGCTCGGTCATAGAGAATCTTGGCTCTGTTGTCAATGTCAGGGTAGGAGATTCGGCTCTGCTTCATGGATGTCTCCGTCTGTCGGAAGGTACTGTCGGCGACATGGCGGAGATAGGTGAGGGGGTGACGGCTTCCGGTTTTATAATCGAGGACGGAGCCACAGTCACGGACGGCGTCATGATGACCCGCGTATTTGCAGGCAACGGCACGGTACTGTCCAAAGGCTTCTCATGTGCCGACAGTATGTTTTTCGCGAATTCACATTGCGAGAACGGAGAGGCCGTGTCTGTGTTTGCAGGACCTTTTACCGTATCGCATCACAAGTCAACTCTGCTGATAGGGTCCATGTATTCTTTTATGAATGCGGGTTCCGGCACCAATTTCAGCAATCACATGTACAAATCCGGTCCGGTGCATCAGGGGATTTTTGCCAGGGGTACCAAATTCGGCTCCGGCTCATATATGATGCTGCCTGTCCGTACGGGAGCTTTTACTACTGTGATCGGGCATCATAAAGCCCATATAGACAATACTGAGCTGCCGTTCTCGTATATTGTGGAGACATCAGGAGGCTCAAGGCTCATTCCCGGAATCAATCTAAGAAGCTACGGGCTGTTCAGGGATATGCGCAAATGGCCAGCGAGGGACAGCAGACGGCCTTCTGAACGCAACGATATAGTCATGTGCGGAATATTCTCACCGTATACAGCGTCCGCCATGATGTCCGGAAAGCGGCTTCTTGCCGGCATGAGCGCCGGGCTTACAGAGGGGACAATAAGTTATGGCGGCTGCATCATCACAGTGCAGTCGGCGCTTGCAGGCATGCGCCTGTATGACGCGGCTCTCAAATATTATATGGGCAAGGTATTGCTGGCAGGACTGCGTAAGCAGGGCACTATGCAGCCGGAAGTACGGAAAGTCTGTTACGGAGACTGGGTGGATATGGCCGGCTTGCAGGCTCCCAAGGGTGAGATTGACGCACTTGTCCGTGATATAGAGGAAGGAAGGGCTGACGGCGCCCGGGATATTCTCGCAAGATTCAGCGCTATGGAAGAAATCAGCTGTAACCGTGAATGGGAATGGGTATGCGGACATTTTGAGGAGGTGTTCGGCATTTCTCTCCAGAATCTGTCCGTGGATGCCGGGCGGCTGATAGAGCAGTGGGCAGAATCAGCACGCTTCCTGCTTGACGGGATTGAAAAAGACATCCGGAAAGAGTTCTCTGACGCATTCATGACCGGTTACGGAATGGATTACGGCAAGGATGCGGCAATGGAGGATTTCGGCCGCGTACGCGGATATCCTGAAGACAATGCGGCTCTTAAAGCCGTCATGGATGCAAAGGCGGATACAGAGCGCGAGGTGTCAGAATTCCGCCGACTGCTTCTTTAGGTCTTCTACAGCCAGATCGGATTTGATCTTGTCGATGATGGCTGTGACTATCCTGTAAATGGTCTTGCCTTCGGAATAGTCGGCAGGAGCCGCGAAGTGAACTCTCTGCTCCGTGAGGAGCTGCATGGATTTCTCTTTTTCAGTACCGTCCGGATTGTAAACGGCAATGGAGTGTCCTCCGAACTGTTTGACCAGTCTCATACATGGTATATCGGTAGCTCCGTCTCCGAAATAAATCATCCTTGAGAAGGGTACAGGCCGGTCTTTCTCCTGTACAAACTTATTTACCAGCGTATGATCCCTGATACTCATCACGCCTTTGTTGATCTTGAACAGAAACTGCGTTTTGGCCGTATAATCCACTGCCACACCTGGCCATACCGCCTCTCCGTTCTCATAGAGGAACGAGCAGGCGAACACCTTCTTGAACTCTCCGTAAATCTCTGTGCCTTCTATCATCTCGGTGAGGCCGGACGAGTTGATGTAGTGCTCGACCTGAAGTCCGCGCTCCCTGCCGTATTCATTGATGAGTCCGAACCATTCCCTGACACCGGGGTAAAGCCTTACCATAGAACCGAACCTGCGGAAATTCTCCTTGGTGAGATGCACTCCGACTTTTCCAGCCTCGTCGATCATAGTCTTCATATAGCATAGTATCTCGCTGGCATCATTGTCCGCGGACATGCGGTTGCTCTTGCCCCAGAATATCTTAGGGTCTTTGTCAAAAGTCTGCAACAGTCCGAATTCCTGCATGTTGGCCGGAGAAAGCGTTCCGTCGAAATCGTAAATAAGCGCAACAGTCGGTCGTGTCATCTTTATCTAATTTGCAGCCAAATTAGCAATTTTTTTCTTTTTTCAGTATGTTTGTATGATGTTTTGACTTTCATGAGACTCTTGATGACATACATGTTCCTGAGCTTCTGCGCGATTGCCCTTCACGCACAGCCATGGTTCTGCACTGAAGCAGGTACGGAACTGCTGTATACCAGATATTATGTGGAGGACGGCTCAGTGAAGTGGAATCACGCCATGAACATATTAGAATCCGCTATGGACGGTCAGGATTCTTCATTGACAGTTACTTACTCTTCGTATATACGGACTGCGGACGGAAAGGGCCTGGAGAATATGGAAGCTCCTGCGGTCATGACCGCAGTTGTGAGCCGCACTGGGGATGTCACTCTTGACATAGCCGCCAGCATGGTCTCGGTACTCAGGGGTATTCTCTGGGACAAGGTGAGGATTACAGCTGAAGGAGGCCTGACAAGGCTCCCGTCGGAGATGGCCATAGGGGACAGGCTGCCGGATGCGGCAGGAAAGGTCAAGGCGCTCGGTATGACAATGGATGTATCCGTCTCCGAACGGATGGTGATAGGCACGGACACTATTACTACTCCGGCCGGGACTTTCGACTGCGTGATAGTATCTGAGCATAAGGTGGAGAAAGGAATGACGCGCAACCGGGTCACTACTGCATGGACATGGTATGCCAGGGGAGTCGGTATGGTGCGCCACGATACATACGACAAGAATATGGTCAGGGAGACGACAGAGGTGCTGGAGCGTATAATCAGATAATACACACATTACGATGATACCAAAGGAAATCACAGCTTTTTATAACAAGTACAAGCAGGCATTGTACGAGAGTTCCCTCAGGATTGTAGGAGATTCTTTTGATGCCGAGGAGATAGTTCAGATGACGATTATCAATTATCTGAGAGCCAATGTGTCAAAAGTGTCCGATGAGGAGACTGAGGCTTCACTCCGCAGAGCCTGCGTCAAAGCTTCGGTCGATATGATGCTGAAGCGCCGCGGACTTAAAGTAAAGCTTGAGAAACATGATGGCAGTCCTGAATGTGACAGAGTGTTGCGTGCGCTTCTGCAATATGAAGGGTATGATGTGCATGAGGCAGCCGGACTGCTTAATGTGAATGAGTCGGTCATCATGTCCGGATATGGATCAGAGGATGTGGACGGTGCCGTCATGACGGCCAATGACGGGAACACACGGATTCCGGATGGAGATGACCTCCGTTTCGAAAATACTTGGGAAGCATTGAGCCGGGAGCGCATCAAGTTCCGTTCCAATCTGAAACGCCGTAAAAAGCCCTTATGGAAAGTACTGGCATTTCCGGTTATAGCATCTGTTGCTCTGATTGTCTGCGTGCGGCTTCTCATGAGACCCATAGCGACGGAGTTCGCTGCACAGAAAGAGGCTGTGGAGAATGCTGATTCGCTGTATGGTGCCATATACGGCGACTATTACCGTAAGGTAGCGGACATCACCATGGAACTTTCCGTTGTTACGGCATACATGGGAGAGGAAGAGGCACAATCGGTTATGTCTGAGTTCGAGAGAATTGCCGATGCCCGGATCCGGTTTTCGGATTCATTGAGCACAGCCATTGACAGCGTGAATGCGTTTAGGAAGTGCTGCTCAATGCGTCTTGAGCGTCTTGATAATTATGTAGACAGTATAAAACAGCAGATATGAAAAAGTTATTGATGATTATCGTGGCCGTGGCGTTTTGTGCATTGAACGGCACTGATGCGGTGGCGGAGGACGGCGCCGACAATGTTATTAAGGAATATGAACTCAGTGGTTTTGACGGTATCAAAGCCGGTTCCAACTTTGAGATAGAGATGGCCGGATCTGACCATTATTCGATAGTGATTGAATTTCCGGATGAGCTTGGAGAGTATTTGGATGTGGATGTAAGCAACGGAGATTTGATCTTGGATATGAATTTCAAAGCTCTGCCGAAGACCATCGCCCGCAGATTCGAGAACCGGGATTGGAGAATAAAGGTCAATGTCAACTGTCCGTCCGTCAAGCGTATCCGTTTATACGGTGCGGCCACCCTGACGATGACGGAGAGATTCAATGTGTCGTCCGTGGATATACGCACGAGTGGAGCTGCAAGCCTTGACATGGCGTTGCTTGAGGGCAATGGAAAGGGTGACCTGAGCCTTGAGGCGTCTGGAGCGTCTCATGTAGAGCTGGATTTGGAAGGCAGTTTCACCTCTTCCGACATATCCTGCTCGGGAGCATCGAATGTATATATTTCCGGTGGCAATATAGAGAAGTGCTATGTGGACAATTCCGGTGCTTCTGATGTGGATATGGAGAGTGTCGGTTTCTCTGATCTGAATCTTGTACTGACGGCAGCCTCTCAGCTTTATGTAAGCGGTACGGCCGACTTGATTGATGTGGATGTAAGGGCCGCCTCGGTATGCAGGGCGTCCTCGCTTCTGGCAAAAAGAGCCAATGTAAAGGCGTCAGGTGCTTCCCGTGTAACAGTTAATGCCGAATCACTGGACCATGCCGACATATCCAGGGCATCGTCCTTCAGAAACAGCAGAAGATAATGAGACTTGAGCACACAGGCGGAGGTTTCGTGCTTGACTCGCACTGCGATACTCCGAGCATGCTTTTAGAGGAAATAGACTTAGGAAAGAAGCAGGAGAGAGGGCATGTTGACTTTGTAAGGGCCCGAGAGGGCGGTGTGGACGGGATGTTCTTCGCAATTTACTCTCCTCCTGAACTTAATGATGCAGAGGCCACTGCACATGCGGTAAGACTGATATCGAAATGTTATGATGCCGTTGACAGATGCAGCGACAGAGTTGCGTTTGCATTCTCGCCCGAGCAGGCAAAGGAGAACAAGCGCCGCGGACTTATATCTGTATTCCTTGGCATGGAAAATGGGACACCGATTCAGAACGACATGGCATATCTGTATCTGTATTATGATTTTGGAATACGCTACTTAACGCTTTGCCACAATAGAAACAACCAGCTGTGCGACTCATGTATGCCGATGGAGGCCGAATGGGGAGGGCTCTCACCCTTCGGTAAAGAGGTGGTGGCGGAATGCAACAGCCTCGGCATTCTCTTGGATTGCTCACATGCCTCGGACGAGACTTTCTATGACCTGCTCGAACACTCGAAGACTCCGATAGTAGCCTCCCATTCCTCATGCAGGGCCTTGTGTGACCACCCCCGGAATATGTCCGACGCCATGCTGCGGGACCTGGGTGCCGCAGACGGAGTGATTCAGATCAATTTCTATCCCAAATTCATCGACTCCGATTTTGCCCAGGATGAGAAATTCCTGAAACTCAGTGAAGAAGGGGAACATTGGCAGGAACTCTACCGTTCCGACCTGTACAATATCGAGTACCGGGACAATTACTGGAGGATAATGGACGAGCTGGCAGCCTATCCCACTCCCTCTGTCAGAAGGGTCGTGGACCACATCGATCATGCTGTGGAAGTGGCCGGAGCGGCCCATGTAGGCCTCGGTTCGGATTTTGACGGGATAGAAGTAGCCCCTGATGGTCTGAGGAACATCTCCATGTACGGCAATATAGCAGCTGAGCTGCGGCAGCGGGGATACAGCAGCTCCGAGATACGCGGTATCATGGGCGACAACTTCCTGCGGGTTATGCACCATGCTCAGAAAGCAGCACAGTCCTCAGCAGATTGAGGGCACTGCCGGCGAAGCGGTCGATATTGGTGCTTCTGTCGTTATTGAAACGGAACATCCGGGACAGGACTGCAGTCTTTCCCGGATTTTTCATATCCGGGTACGCCACTGCGGTCCAGACTGTGCCGACGGGTTTGTCGGGCGTGCCTCCGTCCGGGCCGGCGATGCCGGTGGTTGAGAGGGCATAGTCCGTACCGAGAGCCTCCCGGACTCCGAGGGCCATGGCCTCAGCGCACTCTCGGCTGACGGCTCCATTTAAAGCGATTGTTTCTGTAGAGACATGCAGTATATTTTCTTTCACTGAGTTGTCATATGATGTAACGGACCCGTAGAAGAACTTGGAGGCTCCGGGAATCTGCGTGATGAGAGAGGCTATACGGCCTCCGGTGCAGGACTCAGCTACGGATAAAGTCTTTCCTGCGGCAGTCAGTCTGCGGGCTATCACGGACTGGAGGGTGTCCTCGCCCTCACCGTAGATCGCGTCGCCGAGGACGGGACCGAGCTTGGCGAACTCAGCCTCAATGCGCCGTATCTCATCCTCCCGCTCCCCGCCGTATATCGACAGGCGCAGCTTGACCCCTGTGAGGGGATTGGGCAGGTATGCTAAGTGCATGTCCTCCGGCAGGGCATCCTCCCAGGGCTCGATCATCTTGGCTAAGGTGGATTCAGCTATGCCGTAGGTGACTATGGTCTTATGGTGTATGCTGTCGAGGGCAAAATGGCTGCGGATGTCGTCCATTACTGCGGGAAGTAGGCCGATGGCCTCGTAAGGCACTCCTGGCAGGGAATATAGTACAGGACAATGGGCGAAGAGGTCAGCAGGAAAACGGAATATCATTCCGGGGGCCGTGCCTTTCCGGTTGACCATCACCTCGCATGTATCCGGCACTACGGCCTGGTCCCGGTTGATATCCGATATCTCGATGCCCCGGTGGGCCAGTATCCGCTCTATCACTTCCATCTGTCCTTGATGGAAGACGGTACCGCGGCTGCCGGAAAGCTCCCCGAGAGCTTTCTTGGTGATATCGTCCTTGGTAGGTCCGAGTCCGCCTGTAACTATCACTATATCGTTGTTATGTAGTAGTGACTTCAAGCTTTGCTTTATGTCGGCGTTGTCATCACTGATGGAAACCATACGGAGCACTTTCACGCCTATGGCGTTGAGCTCACGGGCTATGGCAGAGGAATTGGTATCGACAATCTGGCCGATGAGAATCTCATCGCCGATGGTGCAGACGGCTGCTCGTTTCATTATTTATGGGATTTAAGGTACTTGAGAATCCTGCGCACGAACCCAGGTCCGTTATAGATGAAGCCTGTATATATCTGGATGAGTGAGGCTCCTGCGTCCAGCATCTCCTTGGCCTGCTCAGGCGTCATTATGCCGCCTACACCTATAATAGGCAGTATGCCGTTGGTTTTCCTATGTATGTACCTGACCATGGCAAGGCTTTTTTCATACAGGGGCTGTCCGCTGAGACCACCGTTGCCTATAGAGCTGAGTTTCTGTGCATCGGTATTCAAGCCTTCTCTGGAATTAGTTGTATTTGTGGCAATTATTCCATCGAGACCTGAAGTGAGCGCCAGCTCTACGATACGGTCCACATGATCGTATGGAATGTCAGGAGATATCTTAAGAAGGATAGGACGGTATTCATCGTAGTATCTCCTGAGCGTAAGCAGGCGGTCAATAATATCGGACAGATAGCCGACATCCTGCAGAACAGTAAGATCCTTTACATTGGGGCAGGAGACATTGACTGTAAAATAGTCCACATAGTCATACAGCAGTGAGAATGCCCGCTCGTAATCCTTGTACGCCTCGTCATTCGGGGTAGTGGACGCCTTGGCTATATTGCCTCCGATTATGACATTCGGAGCGTGCTTCTGTAATTGCGCTACGGTGTATTTTACACCTTTATTGTTGATTCCCATCCTGTTGATGATGGCATTGTCTTCTATGAGCCTGAACAGGCGCGGTTTCGGATTGCCGGGCTGGGCTTCAGGGGTAAGCGAGCCTATCTCAACGAAACTGAATCCGAAATTGCCGAGATCATTGTAGAATTCTCCGTTCTTGTCAAGTCCGGCGGCCATGCCGACCGGATTCTTGAAGGACAGGCCGAACACTTCGCGCCTGAGCTCTCCGTCCTTGTCCCGGACTCTGTAGATAGCCTTGATGATGCTTCTGGCGAACGGTATGTAATGGAGTATGTGCAACAGTCTGAATGTAATGGCATGGGCTGTCTCCGCCGAGAATGAGAACAGTATCTTTCTGATGAGTCTGTACATAACAAATAGGCTGGTCTTTACGGGCAAAGATACTGTAAAAACTATTTCGGTGGATAAAATTCCTTAAATGTTCCGTCAGAATAGAAAAGGGTGACTCGTTTTACCTCTCTGGCATTTGTGTATTCCGGCTCAATGTCGGAAACAGCAGTGTCAGGAAGCGTTTCTTCAGAGAACAGGTTTTGGTCATGTCCGTCACTGTCGGATGCCGCGAAAGAGGGGGCCTGCTGATCCCTGAACGGCTTGCCGCGTCCGAGCAGAAGCCAGTCCGGATTGACGGACGGAAATTTGAGCAGAAACTTCTGGATGAATTCATACCCCGGTTTATTCCTGCCTGCAAGAAGATGGGAAACACTGGATCTCTGTATGCCAAGAACATCGGCGAGCTGCGCCGGTTTCATCTGCTCAAGTTCTAAAAATTGTTGTAAACGCCTATTCATTATTGTAAATTTTAACATTTACAAATATACATAAAAGATTGTTTACAAATACAAACAATCTTTGAATCGCAGAAGTTTACAAAATGATACAATTTTTATACATACCTTGATAGACAAGAACATAGCAAAAGCGGCTTATACTTGACTGATAGTCTATATAAAATAATATATATAACTGATATATAGCTGATTAATTGTAAATATTTTTTGAAATCAGCCCATGTTCGAGGGCTTTTTCCCTAACTTGTACTCATAAAGGCTATGAAATAGATTATATAAACAGATACAAATAGCTTATATACAATGTATTATTCCAATAAAACATGCTGTATAAGTAAAATTTATCAATGATTTTCGGAGGAGTTGCAGTGCGATGTGTGTGGCGGATAAATTTGTTTACAATACTATATCTGTGAATTGCGAAGATGTAATTTACATCTGTGAACAATATTTAAATTCCGAATATTTTGACATAGTGCGGATATTGTGTAGATTTGCGGTCAAATGGCAATACCTGTAATAAATATATCTGATTATACATACACCCTCCCCAATGAGCGCATAGCCTCATACCCTGTGGCGGAGAGGGATGCCTCAAAGCTTCTGATTTATAATAAAGGTGCGATATCCCATTCGGTCTTCTCCTCTCTTCCCGAAATGATGACGGAGCGGAGCCTGATGGTGTTCAACAACACGAAGGTTGTCCCTGCCCGCCTTCTTTTCAGAAGGGCGACAGGAGCATTTATTGAGATATTCTGCCTTGAACCCTGCGATCCAGAGGATTACAGCCTGTCCTTCGCTTCCACGCGGACTTGCGTCTGGAATGTGATTGTCGGAAATAGGAAAAAGTGGAAGGGAGAGCCGATAAAGCTCTATCTTCCTGAGAATCACAGTGCGGAACTTGAAAAGATAGGCCTTGAGGCAGTACTTGAGCACGGTGACGGAGACAAGATACGCGTGCGTTTCAACTGGAGCGGAGAAGAGCCCTTTTCCCGCGTTATGGAGATGTGCGGCAAGGTGCCTATTCCTCCTTATCTCCATCGTGAATCGGAGAGTATTGACAGCGAACGGTATCAGACTCTGTACGCCTCATTCCGCGGTTCTGTGGCGGCCCCGACAGCCGGGCTGCATTTCTCCCACCAAGTGCTTGATGCTCTTGACGCCAAAGGCATTGAGCGTGTAAATGTGTGCCTGCATGTAGGTGCCGGAACTTTCCTGCCGGTCAAGAGTGATGTCATCTCAGGCCACACAATGCACTCAGAGCCGTTTTCTGTGTCAATTGATACTTTAGATAAACTATATCAAAATATCGATAAAAAGGATGTTGTAGCAGTCGGAACTACGAGCGTAAGGACACTTGAGTCCTTGTATTGGCTTGGAGCACAGTGCGCGCAGGCCGGTCCGTCACATTGGCAGCCCGAGCCGATAGACCAGTGGGTCCCCTACACTTCAGGCTTAGAGAAAGTACCTGCAAAGGACGCATTGGGGGCTTTGTTGGAATACTGCGCTCTCAACGGAAAGGACAAGATAGTTGACAGAACCAGGATTATCATTGTCCCGCCGTACCGCTACAGGATTGTCAGCAATCTGATTACCAACTTCCATCAGCCCAACAGCACCCTTCTTCTGCTCGTGGCCGCCCTGATAGGAGAAGATTGGAGAAAGGTTTACAGCTATGCGTTGGACAATGATTTCCGTTTCCTCAGCTACGGGGACTCGTCATTATTGATACCGCGCCGATAATGCAAAGGAAACTTAAGATAATATCGGCCCTTGTTCTGATGGCACTCGTGGCGTTTGCCGCTATGGGATGGCTGACATTCAGAAATGCGGAAAAGCATTCCGGAGAGACATTTTCCGTGGACAATGTTCTGGCTGACATCGAAGTGATATCATCCGAGCCCCATTCTGTCATGCACCCTGAGGCAAGGGCAAAGGTTAGGGAATACCTTGCCGCCGGCCTTAGGGCATCCGGAGGTGAGCCGGAAATATGTGTTTATGATACCATTGCCGGTGTCTATTGTAAGTTCGAGCCGGCCGGCAGGGATACCTCATCTTCGTATCTTATGCTGGTGGCGCATCTCGATTCGAGGTTTCCTGAGATGACACCGCATGGTCAGGTATGTTCTTATGGGGCTGCTGACGACGGTTACGGACTTGGAGTTATACTTGAAGTGGTTGACAATGCGCTTGCTTACTCTGACAGATGGAGTCAGGGTCTGAAAGTCCTTTTCACCGATGCCGAGGAGCGGAGGCTGCTCGGGGTGCGTACGGCTCTGGAAAGAGACAACGCTATGTTCGACAATGTCGGACTTGTGATAAATGTCGAGGCGCGCGGAGTCAAAGGGCCGGCCCTTCTGTTCGAGACATCGGATGGCAACTCGGCATTGATGGACCTTTATCTGCGCAGCGCGGTATATCCGTACACATACTCCCTGACATCCACCGTTTACCGTTTTCTTCCCAACTATACCGACTTCACATATCTCAAGCCGCTTTTCCCCGGTTATAATTTCTCTGTGATAGACAATATGCACTACTATCACAACGACAATGACAACTATTCCAATGTCAGCAGGCGTTCCCTGGCCCATTACGGAGCCCAGATAGGCCCTGTTGTGGAAGAATACCTGACATCTCCTGAATATGCCCGGCCGGACCGACTCCGGAGCGGAACGGACGACATAGTATTTACAATTCCCGGCCTGACTACGCTCCGTCTGTCGGCTACAGGCAATTATGTGTTGTCGGTGGTTGTATTTATCTGTTATATAGTCCTGCTTCTCTGCTATTCGCTTTCCGGACGCACAAGTCTCCGGAAAGTTCTGGGAAGCGCTCTCGGAATAACCCTTTCAGCTATTGCTGCCGCTGCCGCAGGAACGCTGACAATATACCTGTCCGCACTGGCGGCAGGCGTGCCTTTCTCGCTGACTGACCTGCGGTATCTATATGCAGACGGTTGGATTTCATCTCTCGCGCTGATACTTATGGCGGTCATATATATCCGTTGGTTTGTATCCGGATGCAGAAAGTCCGGAGACTTCGTGTTCAGTCATCTGTTCGGACTGTTATCCGTGCTTATGGTGGTGTCGGCAGTACTGCTTTTCACTATAGGCGAGAACCTGTTCATAATCCTGCCCTCGGCATGTGTATTGGCAGGATTGTTGTTCCATTTTTTCAACCGTATGAACATTATGTCCCTGCCTGCGCTGCTTGCAGTGGAGCTCATAGGGGTTTCTTTTATCTACAACCTGTATGTGGCGCTGACTGCCGGGGCTTTGGGGCTGATAATGCTTCTTGCTTATATATATTTGATAATGATTGTTTCGCTGTTTAACTGTTATATGAATCAAAGAAGATGGTTATGAATGAAAAATACGACAGTATAAGACCCTATAATGACGCTGAGACGATCCAGGCCATCAGCCGCATAATAAAGGCTCCTGAACTGGACTCTATTTCGGATTTCCTTTATGGCCCAGGGCAGGCGGAGCGCCTGAGGAAAGCACTGGCCGGTATTTCCAATGTACACCAGTTCCAGGCCTCAGTGATGGCCGGTGCGATAAAGACCATATTGGGGAAGACCTCCTCCGGACTGTCCATAGAAGGAGTGGACGCGCTCCGTGACGGCCGTAAACATGTGTTCCTGTCCAATCACAGGGATATCATCCTCGATCCTGCAATCATACAGCTGGTTCTTTTTGACAGCGATATGCCCACTACTGAGATTGCCGTGGGGGACAACCTCATATCCAATTCGTTTATAGAGGACATATTCCGCTCCAACAGAATGATCAAGGTCGCAAGGGGCGGCACTCCAAGGCAAAGGTACATGTCTTCTGCACTGCTTTCGTCATATATGAGGGAATGTATTACCACGGGGCGCTGTTCGGTATGGATCGCACAGCGCAACGGCCGTTCCAAGGACGGACATGACCATACCGAGCAGGGTCTGATGAAGATGTTCGAGATGAGCGGGAACGGGGATTTTATAAAGGATTTCGGAGACCTGTCCATTCTGCCCACAGCTGTATCATACCAGTATGAGCCATGCGACTTCCTGAAAGCCAGGGAGGTGTACATATCCAGAAGGGAGCATTATGTAAAGAAGCCGGGGGAGGACACTATGAGTATTCTGACCGGAGTCACTCAATTCAAGGGGCATATAGCACTTCATTTCTGTGAGCCTGTAACGGACAAAGAGCTTGAGAGATGTGCGATGTACGAGAAAAACGAACGCTTCACTGCGCTGACTGAGGTGATAGACAGCAAGATATATGCCAATTACCGTCTATGGGATACCAATTATATAGCCTACGATATCCAGAATGGCAATGAAAGCAGCTCCGCCAATTATACTCCCCAGGCGCGGGCTGAGTTCCTGGAACGCATGAAAGAGGGTCTTTCAGCCATAGTGGAGAAAGACCCTGATATAGATATGGATGAGCTTAGTGAGATATTTCTCTCAATCTACGCTAATCCTGTACATTCCGCACATGCACATCAAGCTGGGGATACGGGAAGGTCATGCCCTGCTTAGGGAAGTCCTCGTAGATGAGCTTGTTGATGTCGTAAAGCAGCCCCCAGTAGTCTCCGCTCTTCGTCCAGGCCCTTGCCGTGAGCACAATGGCGCTGTCTCCAAGCTGGGACAGTGCCGCGAACGGAGGCTCAGGTGTGTTCAGGACCCTGGGATCCTTGCTGAGATAGTCTTTCAGCAGCGAGATGCCTTTTTCCGCATCATCGCCATATGATACACTTATGTTCCAGTCCACGCGGCGTATGTCTGCCGTGCTGTAATTCTGAATATTGCTGTTGGCTACGGATCCGTTGGGCAGATGCACGATCTTGTTGTCGACTGTATGAATCTGCGTAGTGGTGATATTGATTGCATCGACAGTGCCGCTGAATCCGTTGGCGTCGATATAGTCACCGACTTTGAAAGGCTTGAACAGCAGCAACATGACTCCGCCGGCAAAATTCTGGAGAGTTCCGCTGAGTGCCATGCCGACAGCAAGACCGCCGGCGGCCAGAAGAGCTGCGAAGGTACTCGTGGGTACTCCGAGGATGCTTACTACCACTATGAACAGAATTACAGTAAGGGCGATATTGACAAAACTTGTAGTGAATGTCGCCAGGGACGGTTCTATCTTGCGTTTTGTGAAGATTTTCTTCAGGACTTTTCTGATACGCCGTATGATCCAGGCACCGATAAGGTAAAGGAGAAGGGCGGCAAGTACTTTCAGGCCCCATTTGATTATAGTGCTGGAGATGGAGGAAAATATCTCCGAGCCGCTCATGGATGACAGTTCGTGAATTGTCTCGCTGACCTTCATGGCAAGGGTGTCCGAGGGTTCCGGTGTGATGTCTATTTGAGGTAACATATCTTAAGAAATTATAATTTGTAATATTATTGGCAAAATTACTTAGAATTTCTTACTTTTGCTAATTCATAATAATAAAACTATCTTTGATGAAAAAGGAAATATCATTGGAACAGGCCGTTTCCATGGTTAAGGACGGCATGACCGTCATGGTCGGCGGATTTCTTGGCGTAGGTGCCCCTCTGCAGATTATGGACGCCCTCGCTGAGAGCGGAGTCAAGGACCTGACTGTCATCTGCAACGACACAGCATTCCCCGATAAGTCTCTCGGAAAGTTAGTTGTCAACAAACAGATCAAGAAACTTATTGTGTCACATGTGGGAACGAATCCCGAGACCGGCAATCAGATGAATGCCGGAGAGCTTGAGGTGGAGTTCTCGCCGCAGGGTACTCTGGCCGAGAGAATCCGTGCCAAAGGCGCGGGCCTTGGAGGAGTCCTGACGACTACCGGTATGGGTACTTTAGTGGCAGAGGGCAAGGAGACTGTCAAAGTTGACGGAAAGGAATATCTGCTTGAGAAGCCTCTCGGAGCCGACATTGCCCTGCTCGGAGCCTCCATTGCCGATGAGTCGGGTAATTTGGTGTACAAGGGTACGACTCAGAATTTCAATCCGGTAATGGCAATGGCCGCGGATGTCGTTATCGTAGAGGCCGAGAAAGTGGTCCCGGTAGGCGATATCGCTCCTGAGGCGGTGCATACTCCGGGTATTTTTGTGAATTACATTTATAAAAAGAGATAGATATGGGAGCAAAATCACTTATAAGAATGCGTATGAGCTGCCATGACGCACATTATGGCGGCAATCTTGTGGACGGAGCGAAGATGCTCCAGCTTTTCGGAGATGTGGCCACCGAACTTCTGATCATCAATGACGGTGACGAAGGTCTTTTCAAGGCGTATGACAATGTGGAGTTCATGGCTCCTGTGTATGCAGGAGACTATATCGAGGCCGAGGGTGAGATAGTATCTGTCGGCAATACATCCAGGAAGATGGTTTTCGAGGCCAGAAAGGTTATCGCTCCGCGTCCGGATGTGTCTGATTCCGCAGCGGACGTGCTTGCCGAGCCGATAGTAGTATGCAGGGCAAGCGGAACATGTGTGGTCCCCAAGAAATGCCAGAGGAAATAACAACATCACTATCTATATGGAGAAACTTATAATAACTGCCGCCATCTGCGGAGCCGAGGTGCTCAAGGAGCACAATCCGGCTGTTCCTTATACCGTGGAGGAGTGCGTCAGAGAAGCCAAGTCGGCCTATGACGCCGGTGCTTCTCTCATCCATCTTCATGTTCGTGAGGATGACGGAACGCCTACTCAGAGCAAGGAGCGTTTTAGAGTAATAATGGAAGCTATCCGTAAAGAGTGTCCGGATGTCATTATCCAGCCTTCTACTGGGGGAGCAGTGGGTATGACCAACGACGAGAGGCTTCAGCCCACAGAGCTGCTGCCGGAGATGGCCACACTTGACTGCGGTACACTTAACTTCGGAGGAGACGATATCTTCGAAAATACGGAGAATACTATCAAATATTTCGGTCAGAGGATGATAGAGCGAGGTATTAAACCTGAGCTCGAGGTCTTCGACAAGTCCATGATAGACATGGCTCTCAGGCTGCACCGCAAGGGATTCATACAGGCTCCCATGCATTTTGACTTCGTAATGGGTGTCAACGGAGGCATCGGTGGAGAACTCCGCGACTTTGTTTTCCTGCGCGGCAGCATACCCGCTGACGCCACATATACGGTGGCAGGCATAGGACGCTACGAGTTCCCTCTGGCAGCAGCCGCCATCATCGACGGCGGTCATGTGAGAGTAGGATTCGAGGACAATGTGTACCTGAGCAAAGGTGTCCTTGCCAAGTCCAACGGCGAGTTAGTGGAGAAAGTGGTCCGCATTGCACATGAGTTCGGAAGAGAGATTGCTACTCCTGCCGAAGCTCGTAAGATTCTTTCTCTCAAACCACTTGAATAAATATTTTAATCAGACTTTATTAATTATTAAAAATCAAAAACATATGGCACAAAAACACGGAAATAAATACGGAGTTCACAGAGTAATTTCACCCAAGGGAGTGCTCCCTCAGCCCGCAGACAAGCTGGACAACAACATGGACGAGATCTACGACAATGAGATTCTCATCGATGTTCATACTCTCAATATCGACTCGGCTTCTTTCACCGATATCTCCAACCGCGCCGGCGGCGATCCTGAGAAGATCAAGGAGATTATGTTTGATATCGTGGAGAAACAGGGTAAGCACCGCAATCCCTGGACAGGTTCGGGCGGAATGCTGCTCGGTACTGTCGAGAAGATAGGCGACGCCCTCAAGGACAAGATCGACCTTAAGGAAGGCGACAAGATAGCTACTCTCGTATCACTGTCCCTGACACCTCTGCGTATCGACAAGATCAAGGAGATCCGTGCCGATGTGGATCAGGTGGATATCGACGGTAAGGCTATCCTCTTCGAGAGCGGTATCTATGCCAAGATCCCTTCGGACCTGCCAGAGAAGCTTGCGCTCTCAGCTCTCGATGTGGCCGGTGCTCCCGCCCAGACAGCCAAGCTGGTAAAACCCGGAGACACAGTCCTGATCATCGGAGCCGGCGGCAAGTCCGGTATGCTCTGCTGCTACGAGGCCAAGAAACGCGCTGGTGTTACCGGTAAGGTTATCGGTCTCTGCCACAGCGAGAAGAGCACCAAGAGACTTCAGGCTCTCGGATTCTGCGACTATGTGTTCTCGGCTGACGCAACCCAGGCGGTACCCGTACTGGAGAAGATAGAGGAGCTTACAAAGGGCCAGATGTGCGACATCACCATCAACAACGTGAACATCCCCGACACAGAGATGACATCCATTCTCTGCACCAAGGACACCGGTCTGGTTTATTTCTTCTCCATGGCCACCAGCTTTACGAAGGCGGCTCTCGGAGCCGAGGGTGTCGGCAGTGATGTCACTATGCTCATCGGAAACGGTTACACCAAGGGTCATGCCGAGATTACTCTGCAGGAACTCAGGGAAAGCGAGGAACTCAGAAAGATATTCACGGAACTCTACGCCTGATAGTTTGCTATGGAAGACCGTTCGCGTAGAAAAATACTGTTCCCCGAAGTTACGGACGAGCAGTGGAATGACTGGAAATGGCAGGTCAAGAACCGTATAGAGACTCTTGACCAGCTTAAGAAATACATTAAGCTCACTCCGGAGGAGGAAGAGGGGGTCCGCAAGACCCTCTCCACCCTCAGGATGGCTATCACTCCTTATTATCTGTCGCTGATTGACCCGGACGATCCTCACTGTCCTATAAGGAGACAGGCGATTCCTACGGCAGCCGAGACTTTCCGTGCTCCCGAGGATCTGCTGGACCCCCTGCACGAGGACGAGGACTCTCCGACACCCGGACTGACCCACAGGTATCCTGACAGGGTGCTGATGCTCATTACCGACATGTGCTCTATGTACTGCCGTCACTGCACCCGCCGCCGTTTCGCCGGCCAGAAGGATGCCGAGTCTCCCGGAGACAGGATTGAGAAGTGCATCGAGTATGTGGAGAGGACTCCCGTAGTCAGGGATGTGCTTCTCTCGGGCGGAGATGCCCTGATGGTCAGCGATGCAAAACTGGAATACATCATCAAGAGACTGCGTGCCATACCTCACGTGGAGATTATCCGTATCGGCTCCCGCACCCCCGTCGTATGTCCCCAGAGGATTACCGACGACCTGTGCAACATGCTGAAAAAGTATCATCCTATATGGCTCAACACGCATTTCAACCATCCCAATGAGGTTACTCCCGAGTCAGCGGCCGCATGTGCCCGTCTGGCCGATGCGGGCGTGCCTCTCGGCAATCAGTCCGTGCTCCTGCGAGGAGTCAACGACTGCGTGTATGTCATGAAGCATCTGGTACACGAGCTCGTGAAGATGAGGGTGAGACCTTATTATATATACCAGTGCGACCTGTCTATGGGACTCGAGCATTTCCGTACTCCCGTATCGAAGGGTATTGAGATCATCGAGGGCCTCAGGGGACATACCTCCGGTTTTGCAGTGCCTACTTTTGTCGTGGATGCTCCCGGCGGAGGCGGCAAGACTCCCGTAATGCCCCAGTATGTCATCTCCCAGTCACCGGGCAAGGTGGTTCTCAGGAATTTCGAGGGCGTGATTACCACATACACGGAACCGCCTGAGTATCATTCGGAATGCCATTGTCCCGACTGTGAGGCTAAGGCCAGACTAGAGGGTGTGGCGTCGCTCCTGGAGGGCGAGAAGATGACTATCGAGCCCACTGTCCTTAAGAGAAGGGAGAGACACAGCAAATAATATTGATTAGATGCCATTTGTCCATGAACTGTTGAATTATCGGAGCGTGGCGGTTGTCGGCATGGAGAAGAACTGCGGCAAGACAGAGTGCCTCAATTACATTATCCGCCGTATGCCGCTGGACGGGCGCAGAGTATGCGTGACATCCATAGGACTGGACGGTGAGAGGACCGATCAGGTCACACGGACTCCCAAGCCGGAGATAGTGCTCCGCGAGGGTATGTTCTTCTCGACATCCGAGACTCATTACCGGGCCCGCAGGATGGTGTCCGAACTGGTGGATGTATCCGATGAAACGACAGCTTTGGGAAGACTGATAACTGCGAAGGTGGTCTCGGAAGGAAAGGTAATCCTTTCGGGGCCTTCTTCGACAGCTTCCCTGAGAAGATGGATGGACGGCTTATCATCCGGTTTCGGAATAGACCTTACGATAATAGACGGAGCGTTGTCGCGCAAAAGCAGCGCGTCCCCGGCCGTGAGCGATGCGATGGTCCTGGCGACAGGTGCCGCGCTTTCCTCCAGCCTATCCACTCTGGTGGACCTTACGGCATTCTGCGTCGGGATGATACGTCTGCCGTTGGCTGAGACGCATCCGGACACGGCCCGTTCAGTGACCGTATCCTCCATGGCTCCGGACGTGGAGATATGCGAGGATACAGAGAGGGTGGATGTAACGGGGGCTCTGACGGACAGACTGCTGGCCCGTCTGACACAGGACGGCGGCCTGGACAGATACGAGGTCGTGGTGGAGGATTTCACCAGGATATTCGTCACTCCGGGGCAGTACCGCAGTTTTGTACGTGCCGGCGGACGGCTGAGAGTACGCCGGCGTACAGTGTTGTTGGCTGTATGTGTCAATCCGCTGGCTCCCAACGGTTATCGTCTGGATTCGGAACTTTTGTGCGCAAGACTGTCCGACAAGTTGCAGATACCGGTGTACGATATAAAGAGACATGAAGCTTAGAGACATCATAGACTCGCCCTGCGGTCTCAGGTATATGATAGAGACTCTTCCGGTCGCTTCCGGATACTCTCTCAGATACCTGATGGACTCATCATCCTGCTCCTGTGAGGAGGAGGTCCGGGATGCCTATGCGGTACTCGGGAGCTTTATGCCCGTGGCATCCGACGGCAATCTGACAGCCATGCTCCATACGGAGCTGTGCGGATTGAAGAACATATCCGGCACTCTTGACCGGACTGAGTCAGGGGCTACTGTGGATGATATAGAGCTCTTCGAGATCAAGCATCTCATCATGCTGGGCAGGAGAGTGTCCTCGCATCTGTCATCAGCGGGTCATTCAGGCCTCTTTCCTGAGATGCCGTCCCTGGAAGTTCCGCTGTCAGTGCTTGATCCGGACGGAAACAATATAGCTTCGTTCTATATCTACGATTCTTATTCGGAGGAACTTGCGCGTCTAAGGCTTCTTATCTCCAGGGAGAGCAATCCCGATACAAGGGAGAGACTCATGCAGCAGGAGCAGGACGAGGAAAGCCGTATCAGGGTCCGTATATGCGATGCATTGCGGCCTTTTGTTCCTGAGCTGAGAAAGCTGATGGAGTCCCTGGCTGTCCTGGACATCAGTCTGGCCAAGGCCGTACAGATGCGGGAGATGGGGCTGTGCATACCGGAGATATCTTCAGGGACTACTTCATATAAAGGTATGTATCATCCTTATATTAAGTCTATCCTGGAAAAAGACGGCAAGGAATTTACTCCCATAGATGTCTCGTTCGGAGACAGACCGGTGGTCATAATCGGTGCCAATATGGGAGGAAAGACAGTCGTACTGAAGATGACCGCTCTGTGCCAGTATCTCTTCTTTTTCGGCATGGGCATACCGGCAGAATCGGCACGGATAGAGCTGAAGCGACAGGTCTTCTTCATATCAGGGGACGCTCAGGACATGACGGCCGGTCTGTCCTCGTTCGCCGCGGAGATGACCGCCATAGACAGTGCGGTCCGCGCTTCCGCAACAGACGGAGCCGGTATGGTGGCTATGATAGACGAGCCGGCGCGGAGTACCAATCCTATCGAGGGGACGGCTCTTGTCGAGTCGCTTGTGGCACTGCTGGGCCGCAGAGGAGCTGCGCTCCTGCTGACCACGCATTACAATGTTTCTTCCGGTGACTGTGACTGCCGCAGGCTGCGTGTGACCGGAATAGTGAATGGAAAAATGAATTACAGGCTCTGCCCGGCCCCGGACGGGGATGTACCCCACGAGGCCCTCAATGTGGCTGAGTCCTTGAATATTTCCCCTGAATGGATAGGGGAGGCAAAAAAACTGTTGAAGTATGAATAGCAAATTAGGATTAGATTCTAAGAAAGTGGCATACGCCAGGCAGCTCGCTGCCGGTGTCGCTGCCGATGTCCAGCGTTTTGTGGACGGTTATACCACTGTCGCAGTGGAGAGAACCCTGTGCCGTCTGCTCGGAATAGACGGAGTGGACGCCAACTCGGTGCCCCTTCCCAATGTGGTGGTGGACAGTCTCAAGGCTGCCGGAGTCCTTGGAGAAGGCGCGTTGTTCTATGTGGGCAATGCCATGGTAGTTACTGGGAAGACTCCCATGCAGATAGCAGAGGAGATCGCTGACGGCAAACTGGACATTACAAAATTGGAAATCCGCCCCAAGGCTGAGATAGACAAGGCTCTCGAGGCCCCGATAAAGGCCTCTGTGGAGAAAATCAAGGCCCGCAGGAAAAGGCGCGAGGACTATATCGAGAAGATAGGAGAGGGTCCCAAGCCCTATATCTATGTGATCGTGGCTACGGGCAACATCTACGAGGACGTGGTGCAGGCCGAGGCCGCGCCGCACGTCAGGGTGCCGACATCATCGCCGTCATCCGCACCACCGGCCAGTCCCTGCTGGACTATGTGCCTTACGGAGCCACTACCGAGGGCTTCGGCGGCACGTATGCTACACAGGAGAATTTCCGCATCATGCGCCAGGCCCTGGACAAGGTGGGAGAGGAGGTCGGACGCTACATCCGCCTGTGCAACTACTGCTCCGGCCTGTGTATGCCCGAGATAGCCGTAATGGGTGCCTTTGAGGGACTTGACGTGATGCTCAACGATGCACTCTACGGCATCCTGTTCCGCGACATCAACATGCAGAGAACGATGATAGACCAGTTCTTCTCCAGGGTGATCAACGGATTTGCCGGAGTGATCATCAACACCGGAGAGGACAACTATCTGACCACTGCCGATGCGGTTGAGGCCGCCCACACCGTGCTGGCCTCCGACATCATCAACGAGCAGCTGGCTCTCATAGCCGGCCTGCCCGAGGAACAGATGGGACTCGGACATGCCTTTGAGATGGATCCCATGCTTGAGAACGGCTTCCTGCTGGAGCTCGCCCAGGCTCAGATGGCCCGCGAGATCTTCCCCAAGGCTCCGCTTAAATACATGCCCCCGACAAAGTTCATGACCGGCAATATCTTCCGGGGCCATATCCAGGACGCTCTCTTCAATATGGTGGGTATCTGGACCAACCAGGGCATCCAACTTCTGGGTATGCCTACCGAGGCCATCCATACTCCCTTCATGTCCGACCGTTTCCTGTCAATCGAGAACGCCAAGTATATCTTCAACAACATGAAGAGCATAGGCGACGAAGTGGAGTTCAAGGAAGGCGGCATCATCCGCACACGCGCCAAGGAGGTGCTGGACAAGGCCATAGAACTGCTGGAGAAGCTGAACGAGGAGGGACTTTTCACAGCTTTGGAGAAAGGTATCTTCGCCGATGTCAAGCGTCCACGCAACGGAGGCAAGGGACTCGACGGCGTGACCCCCAAGGGGCAGAACTATATGAATCCGTTTATTAAGATAATGTTAGGAGGAAAATAATATGAGCGGCGGTTTATATTCAATGGAGGAGAAGGATTTTGACAAGAATCTGAACCTCAAGGCAATCAAACCCTACGGGGATACAATGAACGACGGTAAGGTGCAGCTCAGCTTCACTCTTCCCGTTCCGGCCGGAGACGAGGCAGTGGAGGCTGCCAAGCAGCTTATCAAGGCTATGGGGCTGAATAACCCCCAGGTGGTGTTCTACAAGGAGCTCACCCCCGGTTTCACATTCTTCAACTGCTACGGAAGTGCCACTCAGACAGTGGACTTTACAGCCATACACGTACCTAAAGTCGAGTCCAACGTCATGGACATGCCCGCAACCGACGAGTATATCCGGGAGAATATCGGACGCAAGCTCGTTATCGTCGGCGCAAGTACCGGTACGGACGCGCACACTGTCGGAATCGACGCCATCATGAACATGAAGGGCTATGCCGGGCATTACGGACTGGAGCGTTACGACATGATAGAGGCGTACAATCTCGGCAGTCAGGTGCCCAATGAGGACTTCATCGCCAAGGCCGTGGAGCTCAAGGCCGATGCCCTGCTGGTGTCTCAGACCGTGACCCAGAAGGACATCCATATCAAGAACCTCACCGAACTGGTGGAGCTGCTGGAGGCCGAGGGGCTGCGCGACAAGGTCATACTGGCCTGCGGAGGTCCCCGCATCACCCATGAGCTGGCCAAGGAGCTGGGCTACGACGCCGGTTTCGGCATGAACACATACGCCGATGACGTGGCCTCGTTCATCGCAGAGGAGTACGTGAGAAGACACAAGAAACAATAATCACTAATATTCAATACAATGGACAAGAATCAGATCAGAGAGGTGATAGCCCGCAGGGCTGCCCTCGAACTCAAGGACGGAGACGTGGTGAACCTCGGTATAGGTCTTCCCACGATGATTCCCGATTTCCTTCCCGAAGGAGTATCCGTTATCCTGCAGAGCGAGAACGGACTCGTGGGCATGGGCCCCACACCCAAGCCGGGAGAGGAGGATCCGGACTTTATCAATTCAGGCGGTGGATATATTACTGCTGTACCGGGAGCGTATGCCTGCAGCTCCCTCGCCTCGTTTGAAATTATCCGTGGCGGCCATGTGGACGTGACTTTCCTCGGAGCCCTCGAGGTGGACGAGAAAGGAGACCTGGCCAACTGGATTATCCCCGGTAAGAAAGTGCCCGGAATGGGCGGTGCGATGGATCTGCTGGTAGGTGCCCGTAAGGTCATCCTGACCATGGAGCACACTGCCAAGGGCAATCCCAAGATACTCAAGAAATGCCGTTTGCCCCTGACCGCTGCCGGCCAGGTCAATATGATTATCACTGAGATGGGTGTGATGGACATTACCGACAAGGGTATCGTCCTGAAGGAGATCAATCCCGAGTTTACGGTGGAGCAGGTACAGGCCGCCACTGAGGCTCAGCTCATCATTTCCGATGATCTCAAACCCATGAGACAGTAACGGTTATGGAATATAAATTTTTGAAGGCAGAGACTTCGGAGGCGGGTATATGTATCCTGAGCATCTCGCATCCTCAGTCGCTCAACTCGCTGAGCCGTCCTGTGCTGGAGGAGATAAACAGTTTTGTGCTGGATCTTCCTGAAGGCACGGCCGTGCTGATTATCCGTGGAGACGGACCCAAGTCCTTCGTGGCCGGAGCCGATATCTCCCAGATGGCTGGATTCGACGCTGAGCAGGGACTGGACTTCGGCCGTTTCGGAGCCGAGGTCTTCCGCAGGATAGAGGAGCTGCCGATACCGGTGATAGCCGCAGTCAACGGCTATGCCCTCGGAGGAGGTTGTGAGCTGGCCATGGCCTGCGATATCCGCATTGCCTCGGAAAAGGCCAAATTCGGCCAGCCGGAGGTGAAGCTGGGCATTATTCCCGGTTTTTCGGGGACTTACCGCCTGCCCAAGCTGGTGGGACAGGGCTATGCCAAGGAGATGATTTATTCCGGCAGAGTAATCAATGCCGAGGAGGCTCTGCGCATAGGTCTGGTCAATCATGTGCCGCCCCCCGAGGAACTGATGGACTATGTCCTGGGACTGGCCCGTGACATCATGGCCAATGCTCCCATTGCGGTGCGCAAGGCGAAGGCCTGCATCAACTCCAACTACGATATGGACGAGACCACGGCCCTTGCAGCCGAGAACCGCGCTTTTTCCGAGTGCTTCGCCACCGAAGATCAGAAAACCGGCATGAAAGCCTTCCTGGAAAAAGGCAAACCAGAATTTAAGAACAGATAAAACACTGACAATTATGACAATAGAGAAAATTTCCGTAATCGGAACCGGAACCATGGGCTCCGGCATCGTCCAGGCTTTCGCACAGGCCGGACGTAAAGTCACCATGAAGAGCCGCAGCGAGGCTTCCAACGCCAAGGCTATGGCCAGAATCACCAAATCCCTCGGCAAGCTCGTCGAGAAAGGCAAGATGGAGCAGGCTGCCATGGATGCCGCTCTGGCCAACATCACCCTGACCACTGACTACAAGGACATCGCTGACTCCGACCTCATCATCGAGGCGGCGGTGGAGGAGATGAACCTGAAGATCGAGCTGTTCAAGGAACTGGACTCTATCTGCAGGAAGGAGACCATCATAGCTACCAACACCTCGTCTCTGTCCATTACCGGCATTGCGGCCAATATATCCCGTCCCTGCCATGTAATCGGTATGCATTTCTTCAATCCCGCCACCGTGATGAAGCTCGTGGAGATTATCAAGGGACAGATGACCTCACAGGAGGTGTTTGACGCTGTGTTCGCCCTGTGCCAGGAGATTGGCAAGACCCCCGTGGCCGTCAACGAGGCTCCCGGTTTTGTTGTAAACCGTATCCTCATCCCTATGGTGAACGAGGCTGTTGGCATTCTGGCGGACGGAGTGGCTTCCCGCGATGACATCGACGCTGCCATGAAGCTCGGAGCCAACCATCCCATGGGCCCCCTCGCACTGGCCGACCTGATCGGACTGGATGTGTGTCTGGCCATCATGGAGGTGCTGCACAGCGAGTTCGGAGATGACAAGTACCGTCCTCATCCTCTGCTCAGGAAGATGGTGCGTGCCGGACTTTTAGGCCGCAAGACAGGAGAAGGATTTTACAAATACTAAAACTTTAAACATTACAGAATATGAATTTCAAACTCACACCTACGCAGTCGCTTTTCAGGCAGATGATAAGAGAATTTGCCGAGAAGGAAGTAAAGCCTCTGGCTGCCGAGATAGACGAGCAGGAGAGATTCCCTATTGAGACAGTCAAAAAGATGGCGCCTCTTGGACTGTTCGGCATACCCCTTCCCGTTGAATACGGCGGAGCGGGTGGGGACAACATAATGTATACCATCGCAGTAGAGGAACTTTCAAGGGTATGCGCAACTACCGGAGTAGTGCTTTCAGCCCATACTTCCCTCTGCCTTGCCCCCATTTTCGAGCACGGAACAGAGGAGCAGAAGCGCAAGTACCTGCCCAAGCTCGCTTCAGGAGAATGGCTGGGTGCGTTCGGTCTGACCGAGCCCAACGCCGGCACCGATGCCTCGGCTCAGCAGACCACAGCCGTCCTCGACGGAGACGAATGGGTGCTCAACGGTAACAAGATATTCATCACCAATGCCGGTCATGCCCATGTCTATGTGATCTTCGCTATGACAGACAAGTCTCTCAAGAACAAGGGCATCTCGGCGTTCATCGTAGAAGCCGGAACTCCAGGTTTCGAGGTGGGCAAGAAAGAGCTGAAACTCGGTATCAGAGGCTCCGCCACAGCTGAGCTTATCTTCTCCGACTGCCGTATACCGAAAGAAAATCTGCTGGGTAAAGTAGGCGGAGGATTCGCCATCGCCATGAAGACCCTCGACGGAGGCCGTATCGGTATCGCCTCGCAGGCTCTCGGCATAGCCCAGGGTGCTCTGGACGAGACCGTGAAGTACACCATGGAGCGCAAGCAGTTCGGCAAGTCGATCTCTCAGTTCCAGAATACCCAGTTCCAGATGGCTGACCTGAAGACCAAGGTAGAGGCATCCCGTCTTTTAGTGCGCTCGGCAGCTTTCAAGAAGGACTGCAAGGAGCCGTATTCGGCAGATGCCGCTATGGCCAAGCTCTTTGCAGCGGAGACCGCTATGGAGGTGACCACAAAGGCCGTACAGTTCCACGGAGGATATGGATATACCCGTGAATATCCTGTAGAGAGAATGATGAGGGATGCGAAGATTACCGAGATATACGAAGGAACATCGGAAGTTCAGAGAATGGTAATCGCAGCCAGTATGTTTAAAAAGTAAAACCAGTAGAGTATGAATATAGTAGTTTGTATCAAGCAGGTTCCGGATACTACCGAGATAAAGATCAACCCTGTTACAGGTACTCTGATAAGGGACGGTGTGCCCAGTATTATGAACCCCGATGACAAGGGCGGACTGGAGATGGCTCTCCGTCTCAAAGATCAGTATGGTGCCCATGTCACTGTCATCACCATGGGGCCTCCTCAGGCCGACCTTATCCTGAGAGAGGCTTTCGCAATGGGAGTGGACAGGGCTATTCTGCTTACCGACAGGAAATTCGCAGGAGCGGACACTCTCGCCACATCGAATGCCTTAGCAGGTGCGCTCAGGACTCTCGAGTGGGATGTCATCATCACGGGCCGTCAGGCTATCGACGGCGATACCGCTCAGGTAGGCCCTCAGACAGCCGAGCATCTGGGTATTCCCCAGGTGTCATATGTATGCGGCCTGGAGGTGGAGAAAAGCGGCAAGGCTCTTAGAGTCACCAAGGAGACCGAAGAGGGAATCCAGATACTTGAGGCTCAGATGCCATGTCTGCTGACTGTACTCTCAACGGCTGTGAAACCAAGATATATGAGCGCTCCCGGCATCGTGGAAGCCTACAATAAGAACGTGGAGATCTGGAGTGCCGACAAGATAGACGTGGACGAGAGCAAGCTCGGTCTGAAAGGTTCGCCTACCAAGGTGCTCAAGGCCTTCACCAAGGGTCTTAAGGCTCCTGGCGAGGTATTTGAGGTGGATCCTGAGGAGGCAGTAGGCATTATCGTCTCCCGTCTTAAAGAGAAATTCATTATCTAACACCGTAAATTTGAGCAATATGAATAATAAAAGTGATTATAAGAACGTATATGTGTTCGCAGAGCAGAGAGGCGGTGTTATCCAGTCTGTAGCTCTCGAGCTCATAGGCAAGGCACGTGACCTGGCTGACAGTCTTGGAGAGAAGGTAGTGGCTATTCTCGCCGGATATAATGTCGAGCATCTTATCCAGCCTCTTTTCGAGTACGGAGCTGACGAGGTGGTGGTTACAGATCATCCGGAACTGAAGGACTATCTGACGGAGGAATATGCGCAGGCTGTATCCCAGATTATCGATGCGGTACGCCCCAATATAGTGCTTTTCGGAGCTACGACCATAGGCCGTGACCTCGCACCCAGGCTCTCGGCCCGTTTGGCAACCGGTCTTACCGCTGACTGCACCAAGCTGGAGATATCCGAGGACAAGCAGCTGATGATGACCCGTCCCGCTTTCGGCGGCAACCTGATGGCCACCATTATGTGTACCGAGCACCGTCCCCAGATGTCCACAGTCCGTCCCGGTGTTATGGCTAAACGCAGTCCGGAGCCTGGCCGTACAGGTTCCATAGTGCGTTTTGAGACCAAATTTGATTCTTCAAGGTTCAGGATAAGACTTCTTGAAGAGGTCAAGGAAGAAAAGAACAGGATAGATATCTCTGAAGCCAAGATTCTCGTATCAGGAGGCCGTGGAGTCGGATGTAAGGAAGGCTTTGCCCGACTTGAGGAACTGGCCGGTACTCTCGGAGCAGAAGTGTCGGCATCAAGGGCTATGGTCGATGCCGGCATCATGCCTCATGACCGTCAGGTGGGCCAGACCGGCAAGACAGTCCGCCCCAACCTGTACCTCGCCCTCGGTATCTCCGGCGCAATACAGCACCTTGCGGGTATGGAGGAGTCCGACTTCATCATCGCCGTGAACAAGGACAAATTCGCGCCTATTTTCAGTGTCGCCGATGTGGGTATTGTTGGAGATGTCAACAAGATCGTGCCTCTGCTTACTGAAAGACTCAGAAAAGAAATGCAGAAATAATGAAAAAGTCATTGTTCTCCATCATGCTTGTCCCGGTGATGGCAGTCGCTTCATGCGGCACACCGGTGCCATCAGCACCCGGTTCACTGACAAGCCACAGCCAGAGCTTTGCATACAGGCTGTTCGACGATGTTGTCTCAAATGACAGCTCGGACTTAGTGTTCATCTCTCCTCTGAGCGCATCCATGGCACTGTCCCTGACAGCGGCCGGAGCCAACGGCACCACTCAGCAGGCTATGCTTGACGCGCTCGGTTTTGACAGCGCTTCTGTAAAGGAACTCAATGAGTATAACCGCAGCGTTCTCGATTACCTCAACAACGATACATCGGTAGTGCTCAATGCAGCAAACAGTATCTGGGCCTCGGATGACTTCGTTCTAAACACCGGATTCTGCAAGGATGCTTCCGTTTATTATGACGCCAAAGTGGCTAATTTGGATTTTTCCGACCCGGCTTCATCATCAATAATCAATCAGTGGTGCTCGGAGAATACCGCGGGCCGCATAGACAAGATAATAGACGGAATAGACCCTAATATCAGGATGTATCTGCTCAACGCCATCTATTTCAAAGGTCTGTGGGCCGTACCGTTCAATCCGGACTTCTCCGAAGAAGGAATATTCCACGGAGACAGAGCCGATACCCAGGTAAAGTTCATGCATCAGACCGGTCATAGTTTTCCCTGCTACTTCGGTTCCGAAGTCTCCATGCTCGAGCTTCCTTACGGTGACGGTACTTTCGTGATGGATATATACCTTCCCGCGGAAGGATTGTCCGTTGATGAAGTGGCGGCCCGCCTCGATGAGTTCAGCACTGTAGCCGATTCGCTGCATACTCCGGATAGGCTCAGAGTAACTTTACCCGCATTCAAGGCCGAATACGATATCTCACTGAATAGCGCCCTGCAGCGGCTTGGAATGGGCGAGGCTTTCACGGCATCGGCGGATTTCTCAGGCATGTCGAAAGAACCTCTGATGATAGGTGAGGTGAAGCAGAAGGCTTTCATCGAGGTCAACGAGGAAGGCTCCGAGGCTGCGGCAGTCACATCAGTGGCTGTAATGCGTGCCTCCCTCAATCCGGAACCTGTCCGCTTTACAGTAGACCGTCCGTTCGTATTCCTCATCCGCGAGCGCATCTCCGGTACCGTCCTGTTCATGGGCCTGGTCCGCAACCTGTAACCCTGTCACAGATTCCGCACATAAAAGCCGGCTGGACCCCCAACCGGCTTTTTTATTATCGTAAAAATCGGTATCTTTGTACAGCTATGAGAAAACATATTGATATTGTACAGGGATTTTTGAGAAGCAAGGCGGTGCGCTTTATCGCCATGCTTTTCATTATGCTGTCCATCGCATCGGTGGTACTGTCGTCATTCAAGGAGTTCCAGCAGTACAGCTGGCTGTTCCAGAGCTTCATACATTTTGCCTCGCTGGTATTCCTGATAGAGTACGTGCTTCGGATTTATTCCGCACCCGCGCTTTATCCGGACCTGCCGGCGTACCGCAGCCGCCTGAAGTACATATTCTCCTTCTACGGGCTGGTGGATCTGGTGGCGGTCATTCCGTTTGTGATGACCTATTTTTACTGGGACACCGAGATCGTCCACATCATCATCCTGCCGTATGTCTTCGTGGTGTTCAAGCTGATACGATATTCGACAGCCTTCCAGCTTATCCTGAAGGTGATGAAGTCAGTGCGTTCCGAGCTTCTGACGGCGTTTACCGCCTGTCTGATTATCATCTGTTTCTCCGCGATATTAGTCTACTTTGTGGAGAAGGGAGCGCAGCCCGAAGTCTTCAAGAACATCGGTGACAGCATGTGGTGGGCCGTCATAACATTCACCACAGTGGGTTACGGAGACATCTATCCTGTAACGCCCATAGGCCGCATTCTCTGCGCCTTCATCAGTTTCGTCGGCATAGCCATGCTGGCCATCCCCACCGGTATTATCAGCTCGGCCTTCATCGCCTCCATGAAGGACCGTCTCAACAAAAAGGACTGACAGAAAGACGCTTCAGAATACAAAAAAGCCGGACTTTCATCCGGCATACTGCTTATATAGTGACCCGGTTGGGATTCGAACCCAAGACCCACAGCTTAGAAGGCTGTTGCTCTATCCAGCTGAGCTACCGGGCCGGAGTCATTCGGATGGGCTCTCACGCATGATATACCGTTTGGGGTACTGGCGTCGCCTGTTTCCCGAATGCGGCTGCAAAGATAGAAAAATATTTGATTTTAAAAATTTTTATCTGTATTGTCACAGTTTTTAATACATTTGAGATTGAAAATACAAGGAATATGAACAGGATGCTGATGATTATAGACCCGCAGATGGATTTTATAAGCGGGAGCCTGAAAGTTGACGGTGCGGCCGGCAGTATGGATGCCTTGGCACGGTATGTCAAGGAGGCTGATGGAGAGTACAGGTGCAAGGTCGTGACTGTCGACTGGCATCCTTTCAGCCACTGTTCTTTTGTGGAAAACGGAGGACAGTGGCCTGCGCACTGCATTCAGCATACGGTCGGAGCGGCTGTCTACCCACCGCTGATGGAAGCGCTGTATGCTACAGGCGGGAAAGTTGAGATATTCAAGAAAGGGGACAAGAAAAATGTAGAGGAATATTCTATCTTCCGCAATCTGACATCAGCCAGACATCTGGATTTCCTTATCCGTCGGATGGAGATAGAAAAAATCGACTTGTGCGGCATTGCAGGTGATGTATGCGTACTCGCCACTCTGAAAGCGGGCATCGGAATATACGGCGGCCCTATGTTCAATGTCCTTGAGGAGTTCTGTCCCTCCATCGACGGAGGCACCGCGCTGCATGAGTTCCTGGAATCCTGACATAACGGTAATACCGGTCGGATATTCTGTATTTATGGTTATCAGACCGTAGACTTGATATTGTAATTTTGCATTGAAATCATGGCAGAAATGAAACATATTATTTTAACCATTGCAGCGGCTGCGGCTGTATGCCTGTCAGCCGGTGCTCAGAATCAGCAAACTATGAACGGAAAAAAGACACTTGTGGCCTACTTCTCAGCCACCGGAATCACTGAGAGGGTAGCAGTGATGATTGCAGAAACCACCGGTGGAGATCTCTACGAGATTACGCCGGTACAGGAGTACACGGCAGCAGATCTCGACTGGACTGACAAAACATCCCGCAGTTCCATGGAGATGAACGACAGTAAATCCCGTCCTGCTATCAAAGCCGGTTTAAAAGACGCGGATAGCTATGATACAATCTACATCGGCTTCCCTATATGGTGGAACCTCGCACCGAGAGTTGTGAACACATTCTTGGATACTTACGATTTCTCCGGCAAGACTGTGATTCCCTTCGCCACATCGGGCGGCAGCGGCATAGCCAACTCGGCAGCTCAGCTCAAGAAGGAATACCCTGATCTGAACTGGCAGGGCGGCAAGTTGCTCAACGGTGCATCAAGGAACAGTATCGAGGCCTGGGTCAGATAGTACCTGACAGAATTATGAAAAACTACAGTCATGCATTTAAGAATCTCTTGTATAGGCCTTATAATAGCTCTGTCGGTATATGTATGCCGCGGGAAGGCTGCTGTCTCTGATACCAGATACGATTATTCGGATGTGGCGGCACAGATAACGGCCGGATGCAATACGAAATATGACAAGGCAAGGGCCATATACAGATGGCTGTGCGCCAATATCAGCTATGACACATCGTACAGCATATATACTGCGGACGAATGCTGGGACAATCAGAGAGGAGTATGTCAGGCTTACTGCGAGCTGTTTTACCGATTGGCGGAACCGTTGGGCATCAAGGTATTCATTATAAGCGGAGATACCAAGGAGACAATGGGTGAGGAGACCGGACATGCCTGGATATTTGTCGTAACAGAAGGCGAGGGAACCGGCATACTCGTGGATCCGACATGGGGAGCCGGAGCTGTGGACGGTAACACATTCATACGCAGCGACAATGACATGTCCTGGTTCCATGTGGATCCGTACTGGATGATTTTCAGCCATTATCCGGATGATGAGATGTTTCAGCTGATTGACAGGCCTATTACCCGACAGCAGTTCCTTTCTCTGCCCGATATCAGGCCTATATGGGGACAATACGGATATGACGCCCGTCAGATGCTCATGGGTTGCCTTTCAGACAGGGTCAGCATGCCACAGCTCAACGATAATGCTGCAGACAAGGTCATCCTCAAGAACATACCCTTTGAAAATACTCTGAGGATAGGACAGGAATACTGTTTCTCATTCGGAAAGCTCGACGAATGCGATATCGTCCTCGTCAATGAAAACATATACGACGAGTGGAGTGTGGACTACAGCACAGGCATCTACAGTATGTGTTTCGTACCCTCAGTTGCAGGAGACCTTACTCTGAGTATAAAGAAAGGAGACGGTTCGTACTGGAGTTTCCTCCAATATGAGGTTGCTCAGCCTACGGCGTATGATCTTGCAAGGCTCCAGGAAGCTGATCCACTTGCCATGCCTGAGATTGCCCGCCTGAGAAACGCCGACATACGACGGATGAAAAGTCTTGGCATAGACGGGAGAAAACTGCTGTCTCAGGTAAGATCCGGTGAGGTCAAGTCGCTTCCGGTATTTTACGATTTCAACAACGACTGCGATATGACAGACATACCGTTCAACGAAGTATTGTACCGTGGCCGTGAGTACACTTTCACCCTGCGTCCGCATACCGATGCGCAATGGGCTATAATAAATGAAGGCAGATGGCTGAGAGACTGGGCAAAAGACCCGATATCCGGAACTATTACTATAACTGTGTCTCCCGAAAATGAAGGCTCGCTTATATTGGCTGTTCAGTCTGGAGACAGCGACAGATATGAGTACTGTCTCCAGTATACAGTCCGTTGATCTATTTCATAAAGACGAAGTACACCGCCAGTATCAGACAGCCGAAAGCGGCGAGGTGGTTCCAGTGAAATGCCTCACCCTTGAACACTATAAGAGTAAAGACTGTGAATACAGTCAGAGATATTACCTCCTGTATCACTTTAAGCTGAACCAGGTTAAACGGACCGCCGTTCTCCACAAAGCCGATGCGGTTGGCCGGAACCTGGCAGGAGTATTCAAAAAGAGCTATTCCCCAAGAGAAGAGAATGACCCCTATAAGGGGCCAGTTGTCAATAAGTCTCATCTCCTGCAGCTTGAGGTGTCCATACCATGCGAAAGTCATGAAAATATTGGACACCACCAGCAGCAGGACAGTATAAAAACCTGTCATAAGTATTCCGCGGAACTTAGTCTATGAATCTGATTTTGGATGTGTCACGGTCCTTTGCGGCCGGAGTTTCGGCAGGATATCCGAATCCTATACAGTAGAGCAGCTCGTAGCCATCCGAGAATTCGAGACGCTTAAGGTACTCAGCAGCCTCGGGCGATTTCATGAACCTGACCGGTCCGCCTAAGCAGCACGAGCCGATACCCATAGACCAGGCCGAGAGGATCATGTTCTCTCCGAGCAGACCGCAGTCGATCTGTGACATGTCGTACGACGGATCATGCGCGATAAAAACCACCGTGGGAGCGTTGCGGAACATATTCCTGAATGTGGAGTCCCCGGCAACTTTCGGATTGGCCTCTACATACAGTTCGGTAAGTCCGTTGATGAATTCCGGAGAATCCACCACGCGGATCTCCCAGGACTGGCGGTTCTGCCCGTTGGGCGCATTGATACCGCACTCGAGGATGGTATTCATGGTGTCGCGTCCTACAGCCACGGGCTGATACTGACGCACACTGCGGCGGCTCATAATAGTCTCTATTACAATGTCTGATGTGCTTTTATCGGAAGTGGCGGCACCGGTATTGCCGTTGTTGCAGGATGTCAATGCCACGGCGCACAGGACTGTGGCGAGAGATACGGTAAACAGTTTCATAATGATTGGATATTTTAAGCAAAAAGGTTTTCAATACTTCTGATAATCCTTTCTTTGTCTTCTGACGGGGAAATCACAAGGGACGGCTGCAGGTAATGTACCTTACAGTCCTTCTTGAAATGCATCTCGCCGCCGCCTGTGATATTGAGCATTATCACATCCTTTCGGTCTACAGCACCGATCTTCACGGCCTGCTCCAGACCTGCCAGCGCGGCACCCGATGCGGAGTAGATATCCACTCCCTCAAGCTCCTTGAACATGGCGGCACAATGCCGTATCTCTGCGTTGGTTACGGCATATACATCTCCGCATGAGTCTTTCAGACAGTCGTACACTCCTCCGGCGAGGGAATAAGGCGGACGGCGGTTGGAAAGGACCTTGGCGTCTATCATTGCCGCCTTCTGACGGGCCTCGTCCTCGTCGAAAGGCAACAAGTCTCTCTGACCGGCTTTCCATGCATCGTACATAGGGGTGAACGGGATGTTCTGCACGGTGTGCAGCTTCATCTGCGTAGAACCGAAGCGGCCGTCCTCCAGCAGACGAAGATTGGCCTCACGGGCCGCAATGGCGCCTGTGCCGCTGCCTATGGCCTGGAAGTAGGCGTCGGGTATCCGGCCGATCTCCACAGTGGCAGAGAGCACGGTCGTACCCATGCCGTCGCGACGGGCCACATTCTTGGCACCGCCCTCGTCAACGAACATTCCTGAGGATACTGCTATCTGAGAGAGGACTATGGCATCAAAATAATCACTGCCCTTGGGGGCGCAGACAAGCTTGACGCAGTCCTTGATAGGCTTCTCGAACCAGAGAGCATCGATATTGTCCTCCGGTACGCATAGCAGCAGGGGTATGTCATTCTCAGAGCAGACTCTGGCGAAAGCCCTGGCCGTATTTCCTGCGGAAGCCACAGTAAGTATCTGCTTGCAGTCCAAAGGCAGGCGGCCGCAGACCGAATAGGCTTCGGTCTCCTTGAACGAGCAGGTCTTCATCAGTGCGCCTCTCTCGGGCCAGTAGCCTGAGAAAGCTATATAGAGATTGCCCAGACCCAGGTGACGGGCCAGTCCCTCACTTCTGTATGTGACCGTTGTCGCCGAATCACGCAGCAGGCGGTGTACAGGCAGCCAGTCTGCGAAGCGGTAGAATCCCCAGTCGCTGCCCTTGACGTCTATCTGCTTCTTCTGATAGACCGCACGCACCAGCGACGGCTTGGGAGACTCCGGGTCGGCCAGCATCCATCCGGCATCAGGGAATACTCTTCCCGTGGCCACATTCATCAGCGAGTACACTGTTGGAGTAAAACTTTTCATGGCTTGTA
>DXAT01000023.1 GCA_019116965.1 Candidatus Coprenecus pullistercoris | reverse complement strand
TCGTATGCCGTGAACACCCGTCTGATGGTGTTTGTTGAAGGAAATAATCTGGCAAACAGCAAGATACAGTATTTTTTGAATTATGTCGAGCCGGGAATTAATTTCGGGGCAGGCATTTGCTTCAAATTGTGAGATTTTTATTATCTTTGTTCGTTTTAAATAATATTGAACCACGATGACAGATAAAGAAATGATTGAAGCGGAAAGAGAATATTCTGCGGACAGTATTCAAGTGCTGGAGGGACTGGAGGCAGTCCGGAAGCGTCCGTCGATGTATATCGGGGATATCGGGCCGAGAGGTCTGCACCATCTGGTCTACGAGGTGGTGGACAATTCAATAGACGAGGCCCTGGCCGGTTACTGCAGAAATATAGAAGTGACGATTCTTCCTGATAATTCCATACGGGTCAAGGATGACGGACGCGGTATCCCTACGGGAATGCACGAGAAGGAGGGACGCTCAGCCTTGGAGGTAGTGCTTACCGTCCTTCACGCCGGAGGTAAGTTCAGCAAGGACAGTTATAAGGTCTCCGGAGGTCTTCACGGAGTGGGTGTGTCCTGCGTGAACGCGCTGTCTGTATATCTTAAGGCCGAGGTTCACCGCGAGGGGAAGGTGTTCGTCCAGGAATACAGCCGCGGCGTGCCGCAGTATCCTGTGAAGGTTGTGGGAGAGTGCAGTGATACGGGTACAATAATAACATTCAAGCCTGACAGCGAGATTTTCAGGATGACCACTGTGTACGATGCCTCTGTGCTGGCTACCAGGCTCAGGGAGCTGGCTTACCTCAATAAGGGCATTCATCTTATTCTTATTGATGAGAGGACCCCGCAGGTGGAAGAGGGTGTGGAGACTATGGATGAGGCGGAGCACGAGCCTTTACGGCAGGAGTTCTACTCAGAACATGGTCTTGTGGAATTCGTTCAGTATCTGGACGGTACCCGCGAGAAGCTGACGGAGAAGCCCATATCGCTGGAAACCGACAGGACGGGCATCCCCATCGAGATAGCAATGCAGTACAATACCGGATTTTCCGAGAATATCCATTCGTATGTCAATAATATCAATACAATAGAGGGAGGTACGCATCTTACCGGCTTCCGCCGTGGTCTGACATCCACGCTTAAAGCTTATGCCGAGAAGAACGGTTTCCTCTCTAAGCTCAAGTTTGATCTTGACGCATCGGATTTCCGAGAGGGACTTACGGCTGTCATTTCTGTTAAAGTAGCCGAGCCTCAGTTCGAGGGACAGACTAAGACAAAGCTCGGAAACAGCGAGGTGGACGCCGCTGTGTCTCAGGCCACCAAATCGGCTCTGGAGACATATCTCGAGGAGAATCCGAAGGATGCCAAGAATATTATCGACAAGGTGATACTGGCGGCTCAGGCCCGCCATGCCGCCCGCAAGGCACGTGAGCTGGTTCAGCGCAAGACCGTGATGTCCGGAGCCGGACTGCCGGGCAAGCTGGCCGACTGCTCCAACAGGGATCCGGAGAAATGCGAGCTGTTCCTTGTCGAGGGAGACTCCGCAGGCGGAACGGCCAAGACAGGCCGCGACCGTACCTATCAGGCGATTCTGCCTTTGAGAGGTAAGATTCTGAATGTGGAGAAAGCCATGGAGCACAAGGTGCTGGAAAGCGAGACCATCCGCAATATATACACCGCTCTGGGCGTGACTATCGGCACCGAGGACGACTCCAAGGCCGCCAATCTGGACAAGCTCCGCTACCACAAGGTGATAATCATGACCGATGCCGATGTCGACGGAGCGCATATCGCCACACTTATCCTGACATTCTTCTTCCGCTATATGCCCGACATGATAAAGAACGGTTATGTCTATATCGCAGCGCCGCCGCTTTATAAGGTCAAGAGCAAGAAGGGCAAGGAGGAAAAGTACTGCTGGACGGAGGATGAGCGTATCGCAGCCATAGCGGAGATCGGAAAAGGAAGTGAGGGCAGCGTGTATGTACAGCGCTACAAAGGTCTGGGAGAGATGAACGCAGAGCAGCTGAAAGAGACTACTATGGATCCTGCTACGAGACTTCTGCGTCAAGTAACCATAGACAATGCCGCCGAGGCGGACCGCATCTTCTCCATGCTTATGGGTGATGAGGTTCCTCCCCGCCGTGAGTTTATAGAGATGAACGCCAAGTACGCTAAAATCGACGCATAATTTAAAACCACAGATATGGATATTTTTGAAAGAATAAGCAAAGACGAGGGCGGTCCCCTGGGACAGTACCGCGCAAGAGGTCACGGATATTTCACCTTCCCCAAGCTTGAGGGCGAGATCGCTCCCAGGATGAGATTCAACGGACATGAGGTACTCTGCTGGAGTCTCAACAACTACCTGGGTCTGGCCAATCATCCTGAAATAAGAAAGGTTGACGCTGAGGCGGCTGCCCGCTGGGGCCTGGCATATCCCATGGGCTCCAGAATGATGTCCGGACAGACAGCTCTTCACGAGAGACTTGAGAGAGAGCTGGCTGAGTTCGAGCAGAAGGAGGACGCATTCCTCTTCAATTTCGGCTATCAGGGTATCGTCTCCACGATAGACGCCCTGGTCACCCGTCACGATGTCATAGTGTATGACTCCGAGGCTCATGCCTGCCTTATAGACGGCTGCCGTCTTCATATGGGCAAGAGAATGGTTTATCCTCACAACGACATAGAGAAGTGCGAGAAGACTATCCAGAGAGCATTGAAAGTGTGCGAGGAAACAGGCGGCGGTGTCCTGCTGATTACCGAAGGAGTGTACGGTATGACCGGTGCTCTCGGTATTCTGGACCAGATTGTGGCTCTCAAGAAGAAATACAACTTCCGCATCCTTATCGACGATGCGCACGGCTTCGGTGTGATGGGTTCTCACGGACGCGGAACTTCCGAACACTTCGGCGTAATGGATGGTATCGACCTGTATATCGGCGCATATGCCAAGTCCATGGCTATCATAGGCGGTTTCGTGGCCGGCCCCAAGGCTATCATCAATTATCTCCGCTACAATCTCCGCTCACAGATTTACGCCAAGTCCCTGCCCATGCCTATCGTAGAGGGCTGTCTGAAGAGACTGGAGATTATCCGCGGACCCGAGGGAGACCGTCTTCGTGAGAAACTCTGGACAGTCACCCGTGCCCTGCAGGACGGTTTCAGGGAGAGAGGATTCGATATCGGACTCGCCCAGGCCTGCGTTACTCCTGTATTCATACACGGTACCGTGCCTCAGGCAACCAATATGCTTGTGGATCTCCGGGAGAACTACAACCTGTTCTGCTCTGTGGTAGTATACCCTGTCGTGCCTAAGGGTGTGATTATGTTCAGGATAATACCTACAGCCGCTCACACATTGGAAGATGTGGAGTATACTCTCAATGCTTTCTCCGAGGCTAAGAAGAAACTCGATGCCGGAGAATATGACGGTGACAATATTCAGGACAGGGCACTGCTCTAAGTATGGAACAACATAATTTCTTGAAGAATCCAAGGATATATTTATCCCTCCTCGTGGCATTGGTGATAACCGTTCTCCTTTTCCCTGAGGAGGGTAAATTTAAATACAGCTATCAGAAAGGAAGACCGTGGGTGTATGAGACACTGCTCTCGCCCATAGATTTTCCTGTGCTCAAGACCGAGCAGGAACTGCTGGAGGAGAAGGAGGAGAAAGCCTCTCAGGTCATTCCGTATTTTGTGTATGACGATGCTACGGCCAACATCCAGGTAAAGCGTCTGAGAAGCCTACAGGGAACCAAAGGCATCAACGACCATGTTCTGTATTATATTGTGGAGTCTCTTTACAAGATGTACTCTGTCGGTGTCCTTCCTGACATGGCGGAAGTACCGTCGGCCGGGACCATAGTGATACAGAAAGATAAGCGTGCTCAGGAATATCCTGTCTCCGAAGTTTATACACCGCAGAAAGCCGAGGGTTATCTCAAATACTACCTTTCGCTCAGCTTTCCGCAGTATGATGCTGATTCCCTGTATGCCGTATACAAGCTGGCAGACTATATTGCGCCCAATCTTGTCTATGACCAGAACAGGACCGAGCTTTTCCATAAGGAGGCTGTGGACTATATATCTTCCACAAAAGGAATGGTATATGCCGGTCAGCTTATCGTGTCGGAAGGGGAGATAGTCACCACCGAGATTGAGCAGCTCCTTGATTCATTCAAGAAAGAATACGAGATGACTTATGGCTATGCCGAATCTCCTATCGGGCTCGGAACCGGCCATTTCATAATATGCCTTCTCATACTGGCTTCTTTGTTCGCCGTTGTATATTTTACAAGAAAAGAGATATTTGGGGAAGGAAAGACATTCTATTTTATTCTGACTCTGTATGTCCTGCTGTTCGTGCTGTCGATCGTGATACGGAATATCAATGCGGACTTTCTGCAGATAGTACCGTATGCTGTTTTTGCGATGTATCTCAGCATGTTTTTCAGGAGCAAGTATATCTTCCCTATTTATACGGTCATGCTCCTGCCGTTGCTGTTTCAGGCGGGCACGGGAGTGGAGCTGTTTTTCATGAATCTCATGGGCGGTATAATTGCCATAGTGTCGTTCAAGTATTTTAACAAGGGGTGGCTTCAGTTCCTCAATTCCCTGTTTATTTTCCTTGGCATGACATTGACATATGTCGGTTTCCTTCTGTCAGGAGACGGAACATTGTCCATGTTCAATCTTCGGGAAGTATTCAGGTTGGCGCTGAACTCACTTCTTGTAACGGCGGCGTATCCGGTGGCGTTTATTTTTGAGCGTATCTTCTCCCTGGTGTCTCATTCGCGTCTTGTCGATCTGGCTGACACCAATACCAAACTGCTTCGTGAATTGGCGCAGAAAGCTCCGGGTACATTCCAGCACTCCCTGCAGGTAGCCAATCTGGCCTCTGAGGCGGCCCGTGAGATAGGTGCAGACATGATTCTGACCAGGGTGGGCGCCATGTATCATGACATCGGCAAGATGAAGAATCCACAGTGTTTTGTCGAGAACACTCCTGCTGGTTTCAACTATCACAAAGGACTGTCTCCTGAAGAGAGCGCACAGCAGATTATCCGTCATGTGGATGACGGAGTGGACATAGCCCGCAGGCACAAGCTTCCGGAGATGGTAATAGATTTTATTCGTACGCATCATGCCAGGACTCTGACTTTCTATTTTTATGCGCAGTACTGCAATGCCGGCGGCGATCCTGAGAATAAAGAGCCGTTTATGTATCATGGAGAGCTTCCGACCACAAAAGAACAGGTAATCGTACTTATGGCTGATGCCGTTGAGGCTGCCTCGCGGTCTTTGAAGGACTATACGCCGGATAGCATATCTGCATTGGTCGATTCGATTATCAGCAAGCGTCTGTCGGATTCTCAGCTGGTGGAGGCAGATATTTCCATCAAGGAGATAGAGACGGTCAAGAGGATGTTCAAGGAGCGTTTGGAGCAGGTATATCATGAGAGGATAGCATATCCGACAATAAAAAAAGCTTGACGGGTACGATTTTTGCGTATCTTTGCAGTCATAAATGGGGATGTTTTGGTTTTGACAGCACAAGACATCGGACTGTAAGCATACCGGGGTTGGCAACCCACCTCGTTATCAAGGTTCCGAAGCCAATAACTGGCAACAACAACTATGCACTCGCTGCGTAAGTAAACCAGGTTTACTACCTTAATCGCTGTCGCCCAGGGCGATAGCGACGAGTATCCCGCCGGACTTTCCGCCTGCTATGTCCGGCATACGGGGTATCATTCAAGCGGGATGCGGCCGTGGATTCTCCTAAAGCGGTCTAAGACTCAGGAGATAAGGCGGTGATGGCGTGTCTGTCCGCAGTCACCGTCCGACAACTAAAGACAGAATAAGTATGTAGAAAGCACTCGGGTGCTGTGTTTGGACGGCGGTTCGAGTCCGCCCATCTCCACAAATAAGATTGATAATCAATCTGTTATAAAGAATAAGCACAATTCTAAACACACGATTTAGGGTTGTGTTTATTTTATTATATCAGTCTATTCTGAATTTCGGGGCCGGTGCGGTGATGTCGGGGTCAGTGCTCCGTAATCATTCTCCCGGGAAGACACGCATGATTATTTGTTTCTTCGCCACAACGGCAGCATTTTCCGCAATTCGGTGACATTGCGGAGAGGGTTGCGAGATGTATACTGCGAGATGTATATGTGAGCAGAGCCGCCCTCTTCTCTGTATCTGTTACTGTATTCTTTGCGTAAATAATTGTGAATTAGTACGGTATGTAGAAAGGCGCAAAACAGATAGGGCCGTATGGAGGCGAATCTCGGGCAAAAAGTGCCGTATCTGTTTTGAGATTGTAAAGTTAAGTTGATGATTATGCGTGCGTTATGACAATATCTGGATTACAGATAGTGAGGTATGGAAACATAAAACATGGAAATATGCGGAGGACATGAGTAAGTGAAATCATTCGGAGTGTCGGAACCAGTCGTCTCCGTTCTTTGAGCTAATGAGGCATCTTACTGAGGATGAATATCTTGCCGTGTCGCGGCATCTGTGTCAGTGTACCGGCCGACTTGACGGGGACGACACTGACAGCCCGTCACCATCACCGCTCTGCTGTAAGAATAGTGGCGGATGATTTTTGAAGAGGTGGTGTTGCACATTTGGCATGCTTTGGAAGTGCTCAAATGTGCAGTGCATTTTGTAAGTCGCTGTGAGCCAGGTGTGACTTCCTTTGGTCTGTACCGTCGCTTCAAAAATCAGTCAGATGCAGATAAACTAAATCCGTCAAGTATTGTTCCTGATGTAGTCGAGGACGGTAAATCTCTTCTTGGCGGCCGGAGCCCCTGGGACGGTCTCGAATGTATGTACCGACAGCGGTTTGCCGTCGATGACCTGGCGGGAGAGGAAGGCCGCGATGTCGTAGAGGTTGCGGCTCATGGGGAGGGATGCTATCTCGTGCCCGGCATTGTCTATCTCGTAAAAATGACATGGGGAGTCCAGGGATTCGAGGCTCCTGGCTATGGTCTCCGAACCCCATAGGCCGCCGAGGAAGGGAAGGTGGGCCTTGCGGAAGGGGACGATGCCGTCGGCATTGCCGTGGAAGAGCATGACGGGGCAGGGGAGGGTCTGCCAGTGCAGCTTCTTCTTGTCGGAGATTGCTCCTGCGAAGGATATCACTCCCGCGTAGCGGAATCCCTCCGGGAGGCGGGCCGCCAGGCTGTGGCTGTTGCATCGGTAATACTCGGCCTGCAGGACGGTGATGGCCCCGGCGCTTGAGCCGCTGATGATAATTTTCTCAGGGTCAATGCCCCAGGCCTCCCGCTGCTGTGCGATGTATCGCGTCGCGTCATACAGGTCCACTACGGCTGTGTCAATGGCGGACTGGAGGATATTCATGAAATCTACTGGGGAGGGGCGTCCGTCGAAGGTTATCCGGCCCAGCATGGTGCGGTAGTCTATCGAGACGACCGTGCAGCCGTGGCGGGCCAGGAACTCGAAGTAAGGTACGAACATTTCGGAGTACCTTTCGCCGAATCTGAAACCGCCTCCGAATACGAATACTACCACAGGGGAGTCAGTCTGCTCCATTCCTGACAGGAAGTAGCGGTCGAGCTTCAGAGTGTCGGCACCCTTGATGGCGAATATCTCCGTTTCCATCAGGATTTCCCGGGTGCTGTCAGCGGCATGGGCCAGAATCTCAGTACCTTCGTGAGAAGTGACGGCTTCTGCGGCTTCGGCATACGGATGAGTGTCTGTATCTGATAGTTGTTCAGATGAGCCACGGCAACTGCTCAGGGTAAATGCGGCGGCGAGGGCTACGAGGATGATGCGTTCTGCTGTTTTCATGTTTCCGTAAAATAGTCATGCAAAGATAACTTATTTTACGGATATGTGCTTGATCACCTTTGCCGGGACACCGGCTGCGACGGTATTGGCCGGTATGTCGCCCGTAACGACCGCCCCGGCACCTATCACGGCATTGTCGCCGATGGTCACGCCTTGCAGGATAGTGGCGTTGGAGCCTACCCAGACGTTCTTCCCCAGGACAATAGGCGCGGAATGGGTCATCTTGCGCTTCTCCGGCTCCAGAAAATGGTTGAGCGTGGCAAACACCACATTGTGCCCTATCAGGCATCCGTCCCCGATGCGTACGCCGCCATGGTCCTGAAAATGGCAGCAGGCGTTGATGAACACATCCTCGCCCACCTCGATGTTCTTGCCGAAATCGGTATAAAACGGCGGGAACACACGGAGCGTGGAGGGGACGGCTTTCCCGAAAAGCTCGGAAAGGATGTTCCTGATTTCCTCCGGAGTATGATAGGCAGAGTTCAGCCGGAAAGTGATTTTCCGCGCCTCCCCTCCCATTTTGTCCATAAACTGATGTATCTCTTCCGTGTCAAGCGGCTTGCCGGTCTTGACGAAATCCTTGAATTCTTCGAGTGTCATAATTCCTTGCATTTAGTTTATTGTCCGCAAAGATACGGCAACATGAAAGGCGGGAAAGTAGACATATCCCCGATGTTTGTACCTATTTTACGGAATATTTTAGCGTTGTCTCCGCTCACTCCTCCAGCCTGAACCGCCAGGCGCAACAGCATCCGGGATCGGTGACATCGGGGAAGCACGAGAGGCATTGGCACGTGATGCGTTCATCGATGGTGCGGGCGAAACCTGCATACTCTATCTCGCCCACGGGCTTGCACGGATGGAAAGGCATCCCTTTGCGTTCGCGCGCCCGCTGCACACGGCACTCGCGAGTACGATAGACCAATGTTTTCTTTTCCTCGTCTATGATAATGTCCGCCTCGTTCAAGTTGGCGTAGAAGCGGAGTTGCAGGGCGCGGGCTAATC
>DXAT01000022.1 GCA_019116965.1 Candidatus Coprenecus pullistercoris | reverse complement strand
TCAATAGTCTCATCTCTTTTTAATGTTTTGCGTAGGAATACTGTAAAAACGGGTGCCCGGTAGTTCTTACCGGGCAGTCCGTTGTGTGATGGATTTAGAAGCAGCGTTATCTGGAGGAGTTCCGCTGATAATTCATGATGTTGTTCTGCAGTTCCTCAACGGAGACTATTCTGAAATCATCGACTTTCTGATACTGCTTTATGGTGCGGAAAGAAGTCCTTGACTTCGGCCTTACGCCTTGAATCAGGCTGACTCCGTTGGCAGGTTGGATCCTGACGGTATTTTTTCTGCCGGAAGAAGCCGGAACTGCAGACGCGCTTTCCGTCCATCCTTTTGTCAGGGTGAGTTCGGAAGTTATCCGTTTGCCGCCGAGGTACGCGAACCCGTAGTAGATATAGACAGCGTTGGGGTACAGTATATCCTCTGAGAGCGTGTAGGGATTGACAATGATGGTGTTTCTGTCAGAGGATACTTCGACAGGGAATGCAAGATTGCTGTCATTCTCACCTACGGAGAGGTATCCTGCATCGCTGTATCCGGCAAGATAGTAGATGTTGTCTGTCCATGCCGACAGAGGGTACATCCTGGTTGAGTTGAAAGGAGCGCTTACTGTTCCGTCCTCATCAATCTGGAGATACCATTTCGGACCGAAATCGTAGAACAGCGAGGCGACATCGTAGGAACTGTAGTCGGGATTGCAGAAGAGCTCATAAGGAGTAATGACATTGAAGGGTTGTGTGTAGCTGTCAGCCGTCTCGTATCCGAAACCGAGACAGAGCAGTCTGTTCTGTCCGCGAACCCTGGCGTTGAAGGCGTCGGCCTCCATCTTGAACTCGTCGTAGAGAGCGTCCACTTCGTCTTTCGTCATTCCGGTATAGTAGTCGTACACTTCGGCAGGAAGGGTTTCAGGATAGTCGTTGATACCGTTATGAACAGAGACCCTGATGGACTGAGGCCCCTCGTTGACATAGCCTCCTTCATAGTAGTCGTATGACGATACTTCAGCGGTCATGGTCCATTCGCCCTCGAGAGCGTCAAACAGGTCTGACTCTACTCTTTCAGCGTCAGGCATGAAGTCAGAGGTGTTGTCGGCTATAGCCGGACATCCTTCTTCAAGAACATTGGGAGTCTGTTCGATATTGTAGGCGAGAACGGCCAGTCTTGTGGTCATGCCGTCGATGGTGGTGAATCTGAGATTGAGTCCTTCAGGCGTGTTGATTTGAGCGATTTCAGCCTCGGACAGCGGATTCCCCGATGCCGTGATGTCGGCGTAGGTCATGTTCTGAAGGGCAGCGGCCCAGTCTCTTTCATAGTTGGCGGCGTACATGGCCGAGGCTACATCGACATTTCCGGTATTCTTCACATTGAACCATACCTCGAACGGATCGTTCGGCCCTTCGGGATTGTCGATAGGAGTCACGGATATAACCGGAGCCTCCATAGTCTTTTCACTGGTGCTGAACTCAATGTGCTGGAAGGACTGTGAGGTTCCTTCCGCGTTGCCCATGGCTGTCAGCAGGATGTGATAGCCTGTCTGCTCCTGTAGATACAGATAGTCGGTAAGGTCAAGTTCCACATTACCTTGGAAAGTTCTCATGCCGAGCATGAAAGAAGCGTAGTAGGAAGTGGTGAACCACTGGAGATAGTCCTCATTGCCGTCGAGGTATTCAAGTATCTGCTGGTAGCTCATCTCGTCCGTTACGCACACTCAGTACTGATAGACATCGGGGTCCGGCGTGAATTTGATGGTTCCGGTAACAGCCTGGACATCGGAGCAGTCTACATTGACCGTCGCATTGAGCACTTCCGGTTCACGTGCGGTGAACTGCATCTTATGGAACCAGCCGGTCCAGAAATCCTCTTCATTGACTTCTCCTGTTCCGTTCCAAATGGCATCCTGATAGCCGGCCTCGTCGAATTGTGCGGTGTACCAGCCTTCGCCCCATCCATACATTGATTCGCCCCAGCCGAACTCGCCGACGAAGAACACTATAGGCTCACCTGGGACGATGGGGTCGTGGAGGACGACCTCCTCGCCGTATTCATCGATGTAGACCTCGTTCTCCTCATTGAATGTGACTGTGCTGTCATTGACCATATAAAGTCCTCCGTTGGCTTCCAACATGGATGCGTCGCTTGAGACCATCCATCCCGACTTATTTGAATTGTACATAACGAGGTTGCCGTATGAGAAACGGAGGACATTGCCGTTCTCTTTCACTGAACCGGGGACCTTTACATGCACGGAGAAACCGTTGTAGTCTGTTTCTACGAGAGTTACGTCATCCTCGTAATCAGTAGTCGTGAAGTCGGCTGTGACGATCTCTCCGTAATATCTGTCCTCTGTCGTAGTTGCAGCTATATAAAGAGTGTAGTCTGTCTTGGGCTCTAATCCGGAGACAGTGATGGAATTGTCTCCGTCAGTACATTCCATTGTCGTTCCGTTCATGAAAAGGACATCCTCTGTCTGCTCGGCTTCAGGAGTTCCTGCAAAGGCTGCATAGGCTATCTCCAGGATGTCGCTTGTCTTTACGGTGAAGGCCGCGCTTTTGGAATCTGATGAGACGAAGCTGACTTCCACCGAAGGCTCCGTCACATCCGGGGTAGGTTTCTCCTGTTCTTCCTCAGGAGTTTTGCATCCGTTGAGTCCTCCGAGAGCGAGGACGAGGCCGGCCATAAGGATTGTGTGGTAATTTGACAGTTTCATAATAATGATGTTTTTTCATTTCCGTTTCAAAATTAAGCAGCGATAACCAAAAAACCTTCGTTGCGGCTTTTTAAAATGTGACATTACATATATTTTACATTTTGCAATACCGTTATGTAAAAAATAACTACCTTTGAAAACATGAACAAGCTACAATCAATCATCGCTTTGATGGTTCTTCCGCTGTCGGTGGCCGCTGTCTGTTCCTGTTCCGGCACCGGCAGGCAGTCAGAGCTGGCCAAGTACTCGGACCTCTATGTGCATTACTGCAGGAAAGGACTGTTCGACAGTCTGTCCATGGAGGCCGGAAGAGTGTTTGCGGCAAGAAATGACGGAATGGACCGGCAGCTTGTCCTGCTTTCCGGACTGCATTCCGCTCAGGCTGCGATATTCCTGGACAACTATCCGGAAGCGGCGGCATATCTGGATACCCTCTCCGGTTTTGACTGCTGGGAGGACTATCCGAACCTCAATGCGATGTTCAACGGTATCCGGGCATCCTATGAGATCAAGGCGGGATTCGACTATCCTGCCGCGTTGGCTCATCTTACCAATGCCCTCAACTGGTTCAGGGAAGAAGGCAATGTGCTGAATACATGCAATGCCCTGCATAACATCAGCATGATTTATTTTTACAGGAGGGATACGACGGGACTGAAATATGCGCGGCAGGCGATGGAGATAAGTTCGGAGAATCCGGATGACCCGTATATGATGTGTTCTGCCGAAGTGGTGATGGCTATGCTTCTGCTGGTAAAGGGAGATTATGAGGAAGCGGAGAAGTATGCTATGAATGCCAAGCAGATAGCTGATAGGGAGCAGTATGCCCTCGTGGACTCCAGAATATATATGGTGTTGGGAGAGGCTGCCCGCCGGCGCGGAGAGATGGACCGGGCGGAAGAACTGCTTCAGAAGGGTTTCACGGCAGCCAGGAATACTGATCCTGATTTCTACTTCGAGCTGGCACTGCCTTATGGGCGGATGCTGATACAGTCGGAAAGATATCGGGAGGCTGAGGATTTTCTCACCGGTGTTCTCAGTGCCGTCAATAAGAATGACAATGTCCGTTACAGATATGTGATCCTGGAACTGTTGTCTGCCCTGTATGAGGCTCAGGGCAATATAACGGAGGCTTACAGATACTACAAGAGCGCTTCATTGTCGAGGGACAGCATAGTCAATATAGACAAGGAGGCCTCGTTCAACAATCTTCTCGACCTGTATGAGCAGGCATCGTTGCAGAATCTTGTCCGCAAGCGGCAGAATGACATGTATGTGACGGTCTTCATCTGCATACTCAGCATCCTTACATGTGCGTTTTTCTTTTACCGATATGTCCGTCAGCGCAGGCTCAATAAGGAATTGGTTCAGTGCAATCAGGAATATATTAAGAGGAGTGACATGCTGAGGAAATATCTCAGACCGGAATCCGCTCAGGCCGGTCATGAACCGGCTGACGAGGCTCTGTTCGGAAGGCTGGAGAGAATCATGCGCGAGGAGCATGCATACCGTTCAAACGACATATCCCTTGACAAGCTCGCCTCCATGCTCGGGACCAACAGAACATACATCTCCAGGGTAATCAACCGCTATGCGGATAAGTCTTTCTGGGGTTATGTCAACATGTACAGAATAGCCGAGGCCACAGAGATTCTGTCAAATCTGGACAATGATATCCAGATTAAGAATATCTATGAGAACCTCGGCTATAATTCCGCGGCCTCGTTCTTCCGGGTGTTCCGGGAGGAGACAGGCATATCTCCGTCCAGATACAGGGAAGAGGTGCGGAGGATGAGAATTAAAGCATGAGAGCCTTGGCGATGGTCTCTGCGGCCTCTGCTCCGGCGATGCGCTCGAGAATTTTAAGTCCGAACGCGATGGCGTGGCCCGGGCCACTGGCGGTGATGATGTTGCCGTCTTCGACAACTCCCTGGCGCTGGTCTACGATGGTTACGCCTTTCGCTGTAAGCTCCGGCTCGAATCCTTCGTAGCAAGTCATTTTGAGACTGCCTCTGGCTTCCACCACTTTTTCCAATGGCAGCAGGGAAAGTACCAGCCCGGGCGCCGCGCAGATGGCTGCTACGGTTCCTCCTTCGGCGAAGTGCCTCTGCATCCTGTTCATAAGCGGAGCACATGCGGCAAGGTTGGATGTGCCGGGCATTCCTCCGGGGAAGATCATGATGTCCTCCTTGCGGATGTCGTTCAGCGGGTATTCGTCTAAAGTTGATTCGGCATTGACACTTATACGCTGTGCACTTGTCACGGCGTGGGAGTTGCCGATGGAGATGATGTTGAGCTCGATGCCGCCTCTTATGAGGATGTCGGCGGGGGCCATGGCCTCGGTAATCTCAAAGCCGTCGGCCAGAAAGAGAAATGCACGTGGTTGAGTGTTCATAACAGTTGCGTTTAAAGGTTAGACAGAATAAAGAATTGATTCGTAATCGGCTATGCCAATCGCTGTGAAAAGCATAGTGTATAGAAACAGGATGAGGTTGATGTTGATTACGGATATGATTGTTCCGGCTATGGCCAGTCCTCTCGGGGCTTTGAAGATGCCAATGAAAGAGAAGATGCAGCCGAGACCGCACAGTATCCATCCGAAAAACGGAACCCATCCTAATACAAGCGCGATGACTGAGAGTACGAATCCGGCAGTGCCGAGTCCGTTGCTGCGTTTTTTGACTATGTATACCGGTTTGTTGTTGCTTGCCTCCATGGTTCGTGAATATGAGTTGTATTCACAAATATAACATTTATCTGCGGGAAATCCTAAATTTTTCCTGTTTGTCGGATTATGTTTAGATTTGTTCCGCGAAATGTAATTGGATATGAGAAAATCGTTTTATTCGGATACGCCTGAGATTCAGTACGGGGAGACTGACATGGCGGAACTTGTGCGGAATCCGTGCAAGTTCGGATGTGATGTACAGATAGTGTGTACGCACGGAACGGCGGGGATATCGACAGGCGTACAGAACCATCGGATGAGGAGAGGAACGGAGCTTTTTCTGCTGGGCGGAGGGCTTGTCTGTGTTAAGGACCCGTCGCCTGATTTCAAGGTGCGCATGCTGTTGTATCCCAAGGATGTGATGCTTAAGGCTCTGGTTCCCCTTGATACGGATTTTCTCAATTATCTGCATCAGTATCCTTATTTTGACCATCTTGAAGAGGACGGCCGGCCTGAGGAATGGGATGAGGTCTTGCAGTGGATGGATATGGCCGCTTTGCTGTTCTCCCGTCGGATTCCCCGTTACCGCAGGTATATAGAGCACAATTTCCTGCAAAGCATGCTGATGTGCCTGTGCAACGCCGTCCCCTTCAAGCGGAGCCTGGAAGTCAGGGAAAATGCCCGCAGGCAGAATATCTGCCATCAGTTCGTGCGTCTTATCCGTGAGAACAGCGCGCAGGAACATTTGCTGCCGTTTTATGCCGGGAAGCTCGGCATCTCTCCAAGATATCTGAATGATGTAGTGGCAGAGTACTTTGACGGCAGGACGCCCAAAGAGCTGATTGACGCGCAGCTTACAGCCGAGATAAAAGTGCAGCTGGATAATCCGCTGTTGACGGTCAGTGAGATAGCTGGATACTTCAACTTTCCGGAACATACTTCCATGAGCCGTTTTTTTAAAAGGAATACGGGACTTTCTCCCAAGGAGTACCGTATGCAACGCAGATCATTATGAGCATGGACATTGACAGATATAGACTTACAGTTGTCCTGGGGCCTACGGCTTCGGGCAAGACCCGCTATGCGGTACAGCTGGCCGGAAAGACAGGGGCTGAGATTATTTCGGCCGATTCACGGCAGATATACCGTGGTATGGACATCGGTACGGGGAAAGATCTCGGCGAGTATGTCTACGAGGGCCGGCCGGTGCCCTATCATCTGATAGACATAGCGGATGCCGGGGTTCGGTATGATATTTTCCGTTACCAGAGGGATTTCGCCGCCGCATACAATGACATCGTGTCCCGTGGCCGTCCGGTCATACTCTGCGGCGGTTCCGGTCTGTACATAGAGTCTGTGACCCGCAATTACGCCATTCCCGAAGTGCCTTCCAATCCGGCTCTCCGCACGGAGCTGGAACAGTATTCCGACGAATATCTGATAGATATGCTCAAGTCCCTGACGACTCCGCACAACACGACGGACTACGACACGCGCAAGCGGCTCATACGGGCCATCGAGATAGCGGTGTATCAGAAGGAGCATCCGGAGGATACCGGAGTGTTCGGTAAGAGCATGGTGGAGTTCGCTCCGGACGAGGTGCATTATATAGGTCTGTCTGTCAGCCGTGATGAACGCAATGCCCGTATCGACCGCCGTCTGGATGCCCGTCTTAAGGAAGGGATGATAGAGGAGGTGCGCCGTCTGCTCGACAGCGGTCTCTTACCTGAAGACCTTATCTACTACGGCCTTGAATATAAGTTCGTCACTCTGTATCTTACAGGGCAGATGAGCTATGACGAGATGCGTGTCAAGCTGGCCATCGCCATCCACCAGTTTGCCAAGCGGCAGATGACATGGTTCCGGGGCATGGAACGCCGCGGCATCCATATCGACTGGGTATCAGTCTGATTCTGTCTGAGATTGGGCGGTTCAGTCAGTGTAGATGGTGGTGTAGTCCTGAAAAGCGTAATCGCCCGTGATTTTGAACAGTCCCCCAAAAGTTGGACACAAAACCAACTTTATGAGCAAAAAGTATACACTGGAAGAAAAGCTGCGAGTAATCGAGCTTTACAAGAGAGGCCTGGGGAACCGGATGATAAGCAGGGAAACAGG
>DXAT01000021.1 GCA_019116965.1 Candidatus Coprenecus pullistercoris | reverse complement strand
AACTACTCCCGCGTACTGGGATGCCCGATGATTATCTGCCACAAATCGCGTGAGAGGCCCAATGTGGTAGGCTCCATGACCGCCATCGGCGATGTCGAAGGACGCAACATCGTAATCATCGACGACATGATCGACACAGCCGGCACCATCACCAAGGCCGCCGACATGCTTATGGAGAAAGGAGCCCTCAGCGTAAGGGCCATGGCCACCCACCCCGTATTCTCCGGCCAGGCATACGAGCGCATCAACAAATCCGCCCTCCAGGAAGTGGTCGTGACCGACACTATCCCTCTCAGGGCTCCTGCCGGCACCGACCTTTCCAAATTCACAGTCCTCTCAGTGGCCGACATGTTCGCAGAGGTAATTGACCGAATCTACAACTACCAGTCCATCAGCGATGCTTTCGGGTTCTGACATAGAGACTGTACATGACAGCATAATCCGCTCCGTAAGGGACTTCTTCGCATCTGCGGGGAAGTCCCGTGCGGTGCTCGGTCTGTCGGGAGGCATTGACTCGGCCGTGGTCGCGGCCATAGCGGCCGAAGCCCTCGGAAAGGACAATGTCACCGGCATCCTCATGCCGTCGTCATACTCCACGGTACACTCCGTCAACGACGCCGTACTGCTGGCCGACAATCTCGGAATAAAATACAGCATCGTACCCATAGAGAAGATATACGACCGATTTCTCAAAGAGACGGAACCGCTTTTCGAGGGAGATTTTCACTGGGATACCACTCAGGAGAATCTCCAGGCCCGCATACGAGGCACCATCCTGATGCTCTACTCCAACCGGCACGGAGCCCTGCTGCTCAACACCACGAACAAGAGCGAGCTGTCGATGGGATACGGCACTCTGTACGGAGACCTTTGCGGCGCGCTCATGGTCATCGCCGACCTCTATAAGACGGAGGTCTACGAACTGGCCGCGTACATCAACCGCGAAACGGAGCTCATCCCGACATCGACAATGACAAAGGCCCCTTCGGCCGAGCTGCGGGACGGGCAGAAGGACACCGACTCGCTGCCGCCGTACGAAATCCTTGACCCTGTTCTATACAAGCTCAACGAGGGCGGACTGAGTAAGGAACAGATTTTGCAGGAAGGTACCGACAAGGCACTGGTGGAAAGGATTATGAGGCTCAGAGGAGCCGCCTCGTTCAAGGCGCACCAGCTTGCCCCCGAAGTAAAAATCAGTTCCAGGCCACTGCTTGACCGCAGCAAATGGGTGGAACCCAAAACACTGTAATTATGGAGATATTGATAGCCGCCATAGTATTCGTAGGCTTTGCAGTATTCATTATGTGCTTCAACATCATCTTCAGGAAGAAACCCTTCCCTGACGGAGAGATAGAGCACAACAAGGAACTCCGCAAAAGGGGCATTATCTGCGCCCGGGAGGAGGAGATGAGGCTCTGGGGCCCCAAGAGAAGTACCTCAGGCTGCGGCGGTTCGTGCGGAAGCTGTGGGCTGAACGGCTCCGGATGTAATGTTTCTGAGAAAAACCAATAAGCTGATATGAGTTTAGTTGCCATAGTAGGACGGCCCAACGTGGGCAAATCGACCCTTTTCAACAGGCTTGTCGGCATGCGGCAGGCCATAGTCGACGAGACAGCCGGTGTGACGCGCGACCGCCATTACGGCAAATGCGACTGGTGCGGCACGGTATTCTCTGTCGTTGACACCGGCGGATACACCTCCAACTCCGAGGACATATTCGAGGAAGAGATACGCAAACAGGTGATGATTGCCATCGAGGAAGCCGATGTGATCCTCTTCTTAGTGGAAGTAGGCACCGGCATCACCGACTTCGACGAGGAGATCGCCGACATCCTGCGGCGCAGCGACAAACCTGTCCTGTTAGTGGTCAACAAGGTAGACAGCGCCGAGAAGCGGTTCGACTCGTATCAGTTCTACTCACTCGGATTGGGAGATCCGTGGGATATTTCCTCGGCCAACGGCAGCGGCACCGGCGACATGCTGGACAAGCTCGTATCCATGCTGCCCGGCACCAAAGAGGAGGAGGAGGACAAGCATGCCGGAGTCCCCAGAATTGCCATAGTAGGACGGCCTAACGCCGGCAAATCCTCGATAACCAACGCATTTCTCGGAGAAGACCGCAATATCGTCACTCCTGTGGCCGGCACGACCAGGGACTCCATCGAATCGTACTACAACAAGTTCGGTCACGAATTCGTCCTTGTGGACACTGCCGGGCTGCGCAAGAAGAACAAAGTCAACGAAGACTTGGAGTTCTACTCTGTGATGAGAGCCATACGGGCCATCGAGCACAGCGATGTCTGCATCCTGATGATCGACGCCCAGCACGGAGTGGAGGCCCAGGACATGTCCATATTCAACCTCATAGTGAAAAACAGCAAGGGATGCGTGGTCGTTGTCAACAAATGGGACCTTATAGAAAAAGGAAGCAACACCATGCGTGAGTTCACGGAGGCCATACGCAGGAAACTGGCCCCATTCTCGGATATCCCCATAATATTCACATCTGCAATCAAGAAGCAGAGGATACTCGATGTGCTGGACGCCACCGCCAAAGTGTATGACAATTACTCACGGAGGATCCCCACATCCACCCTCAATGATGTGATGCTCGAGGAGATTGACAACTACCCTCCGCCGTCGGTCAAGGGCAAGTACATCAAGATCAAGTATGTCACCCAGCTTCCGACCCCCTGTCCGTCATTCGCGTTCTTCTGCAATCTCCCGCAGTACATCGGAGACTCATACAAACGGTACCTGGAGAACAAGCTGCGCAGTCATTTCGACTTTACCGGCTGTCCCCTCCGCATCTTCATGCGCCAAAAATAGCCTGTTACTGCTTCTCGATTCTGAGCTGCTCGATGTAGTTGCCGGAGTCGTTGGTCTTGACAAGAATGGTCACGGTAAACATGTTGCCTCCGCTGTCCAAATTGCCCACAGCATACTCCATAGGATAAGAGCCGCTCTTGTACACTATTTCGAAACAGCGCGGAGTATAATTTGTAAAGAAGTTCCGGATAATCTGCCTTGCCTGACTGCGGCTGCAGTTGGAGACCGTTCCCATCACATCCACCTGAAGATTGTCCGCAAACCACGCCGCCAAACACTCGGCATCGCCTTTCTGCATATATTTGGCGATGGGAACGAACACATTGCACTCGTCGTTCTCACGGCACACACTCAGGTTCTGTGCCATGACCGGCAGAGAGGACACCACCATCAATCCGACGATTACTGCAAGTCTGTTCATACTGTATTATACCGGTTTCGTGTTATTTGTTTCCTATCTTTAGCAAAATTCAGGCCACTGTGCTGTAAATTTTCTTACATTTGTAAGCCAATATGCAGCATACATGAAGGTTACTCTTATCACAACGGGCAAAACAGCGTTCGACTACATAAAGGACGGCATGGCCGTATACGAAAAACGCCTCGGCCGCTACCTCAATTTTTCCCGTATCGAGATACCGGCACTGAAAGGAACTTCGTCGCTTTCCCCCGAAGAGGTGAGGAAAAAGGAGGGTGAACTCATACTAAGGCACATTAAGCCTGAGGACCGGATAATCATCCTGGACGAGAGAGGAGACCGCTACACCTCCTTGGAATGGGCAGCACACATGGGGCGCCTGATGGACTCCGGCACCAAAAGCATAGTGTTCGTCATAGGCGGGGCCTACGGTTTTTCGGACAAAGTCCGGAGTGCCGCGCATGAATCCCTGTCCCTCTCGGACATGACTTTCTCCCATCAGATCATACGGCTTTTCTTCGAGGAACAGCTCTACCGGGCCATGACCATACTCAAAGGAGAACCTTATCACAACGAATAACAGATGAAAGCAGCGCCAAGGAATATAATCAGGTATATCAGCACTCACTTGATATCCGTTCTGTGGGTCCTGGCCCTGTGCTGCTTCTTCCTGTCCTTCTTCCAATTCACCCCGACATCCTCCGAAAGGAGAGCCGAACGGGCCGAGCGCCTGCTCCACAAAAGGGAAAGCATCCTGCAGGTCTTTGTCGACAAGGCATTAGAAACTCCGGCCGACGAGTGGCTCCGCTTCAACGGTTTCCCTGAGGACATGGTCCTCTACCGCTATGTGGACGATACGCTGCAGAGCTGGATCAATACCTTCCCTATCATCAATGACGGCATAGGCATACCGTCCTCATGGTACCGTATCCACGACATGAGGAACCGCAACATATTCAACACACCTCTGGCTTTCCTGAAGGACAGCGTCCAGTATGTCAATCTCGGATCAAAATGGTATGTCGTGAAAGTATACGACCGGGACGGCATGCATGTCATCGCCGGCATAGAAATCATGGAGACATACGCATCGGCCAGTCCTGTCCTGAAAAATACCTGCAACAGCCAGATCGGGCTCAACGACAGGTATGCGGCATTGCCGCCCTTCATCGATGATGCAAGCGTCGTGCGTACATCGGACGGGACTCCTGTATTTTCCGTAGTGAAGCTGGACACCACCTCTGGAGACAACCGTTCCTCTTCCATGAGATGGGCTTCGGCACTGTTCGCCATCATGGCCATACTCCTGTATCAGCACCGCAGGAAAGGACTATGGATCATGTTTTTCGGCCTCGGAGGGATCTTCCTCCTCCAGATGTGCACTTTTCTGATGATTGACGATATGCCGGTTGACATCAAGCTGTTCTCCCCGATGCTGTACGCGGACGGCTTCTTCAACTCGTTCGGGTCGCTGATGCTGACGCATATATTTGTATTCCTGTACTGCTCCGTCGTATTCATGTCGAGGAAGGCGGTCATAAAGAACATTCGCACCTCCAGTCCTGCAGCCAGGAGAGTCAAGGCCGCCGCGCTGGGCCTGTCGATCGTCCTTCTCGCCGCATACATCCACTACACCTTCCGTTCCCTGATATTCAACTCCGGCATCAACTTCGACCTGTACCGCATCAACGACATCAGCATCTACACCATCTGCACATATATCATATACTGCCTGCTGACCCTGTCCGTGCTGTTCATGCTGGACATATTCATATCGGTGGCCGTCAAGCACTATATCAGGAAACGGAAAAGGCACTCCAAGAGACTGGTCATACTGTACACCCTCACTGCAGCAATATACATGAGCGGAGCCGTGGGCATCTACGGATTCCAGAAAGAATGCGAGAATCTCAGGGTGACCACCGGCCGCCTGGCCATAGAGCGGGACCTCAATCTGGAAATGAGGCTCCAGGCCATAGAGAAGGACATCATCTCCGATCCGTTCATCCGCAGGCTCTCCGGCAATCCCGAATACGAGAGTATCGTTCTCAACCGTCTGCTGGAAAGATATTTCTTCAACATAAGACAGAAATACGACATACGCATGACTGTCTGCAACATGTACCAGAGAATAGTCCAGGACGAGTACACAAAGCCCGCCAACTGCTTCGGCTATTTCAAGAACATCATCGACAACTACGGCGTCCAGCTGTCCGATATGTCCGCCTTCTATTTCCTCGACTATTTCCACAACAACATAAGCTACCTCGGAGCCTTCAGCATCATACGCAACGGACAGCGGTATGACATCTACATCGAACTCGACTCCAAGGAAAGTTCCGACAACATAGGATATCCGTCTATACTGCTTGACAATCCGACTCCGTCGGCTTCCGCCCTGTCATACCCTTACTCCCTCGCACGCTATCATCAAGGCAGGCTCACCGGACATCAGGGACGCTACAACTTTCCCGTCACTGTCAACCAGAGCAAATACAAGGACGGTTTCTCACATTACTTCTACAACGACAATGTTGTCTTCATCAACAAGTTGCCCGGCACCAAAATGATTGCGGTCAGCCGCCCGACAAGAGGGATACTGCCATCCATCATCTCATTCTCCTACCTGTTTCTGCTGCTTGCGCTGATAGACATCGCAATTCCCCGGTTATTCAGAAAACGCCACAGGGAATCCACGCTCAGACCGAAGCGTTCCTTCCGCATGAAGATGACGCTGTTCATCACGGCTTCGACTGTGATTGCTCTGATATTCATGGCTATAGGCAGCGTACTGATAATCCTGGGCTACATGCGCAACAACAATACGGCCATCATGGAGGAGATGCTGCTCTCAGTGCAGGGCAACCTGTCCAAGATATCCCGGACGGCCAATACTCTCAGTGACTACAGAAGCGAGGACATATTCCACACCCTTGACGGAATCTCCAGAAGCGCGCAGGTGGACATCAACCTGTACTCCCCCTCGGGCAGGCTGCTGCATACCACCAAGCCGGACATATACAATGAATACCTCACAGGCACGAGGATGAATCCAGACGCCTACTACGAACTGGTCATCAACAGGAGAATGCAGCTCGTGCAGGAAGAAAGCATAGCCTCCCTTGACTACTACTCTCTATACACCCCGATATACAACGACGAGGGAAGGCTGCTGGCCATAGCCAACATCCCGTATTTCATCTCCGATACCAACTTCGAGTATGATGCGTCCCCTATTGTCGCGGCAATTATCAATCTATACCTTATATTCATCATCGTGGCGCTGCTCACAGGCATAGCCATGTCCAACTCCATCACCAGACCGCTGAAAGAGATCAGCAAGAACATGCTTGAGATGGACATATCGCACAAGGCGGAGCATATCAACTATAAGGCCGACGATGAGCTCGGGCTGCTGGTAAGGACCTACAACAACATGATCGATGACCTGGACCGAAGTACCAGAGAACTGGCACAGAGAGAAAGAGAGCAGGCATGGAGCGAGATGGCCCGCCAGATCGCGCACGAAATCAAGAATCCGCTCACCCCCATGAAACTGAGCATACAGCACTTGGTGCGCATGAAGAAGCAGAACAGGCCTGACTGGCAGGAAAAATTCGAACCTCTCGCCGCATCCCTTATCGAGCAGATAGACATCCTATCCAACACCGCCAGCGAATTCTCCAGCTTCGCCAAGCTCTACAACGAGGAAGAGACGGAAGTGGACCTGGTGGAAGTCCTTACGGAACAGAAGATACTGTTCGACAACAGGGACAACATCGGGATGAATTTCCGACGCCATGTGGACAAAGCCGTGGTACTCGCCCGCAAGGAACAGATAACCAGGACTTTCGTCAATCTGATCACCAACGCAATACAAGCTGTGGAAGGCCAGGAGAAGGGCATCATCAACATTACGCTGAGCATGTTTCCAGGCCGTTACCAAGTTGATATAGAAGACAATGGAAGCGGTGTGTCGGAAGAAAACCTGAACAAACTGTTCAGCCCCAACTTCACCACCAAGACAAAGGGGTCAGGCCTCGGACTGGCCATCTGCAAGAGCATCGTCACACAGAGCCACGGCGACATATACTACTCGCAATCCAAGGAGCTGGGAGGAGCCGACTTCACCGTAGTCCTGCCCGCCTACACAAGAATCACGGAAGACTACACTTAGTTGGGAATGGCGAACATCATCACATCATCCTTCGTGATACGCGCATTGGACAGGATGAGCAGACGCTCGACCACATTGCGGAGCTCGCGGATGTTGCCGCTCCAGGCATGATTGCACAGTTCCTCCACAGCATCCGCGTCTATTGGCTTGACCGGCTTGCCGGACTCCTGACATATCTGCCGTATAAAATAGTCTATCAGCATGGGAATATCCCCACGCCTCTCCGCCAATGAGGGCACGCGTATGACAATCACGCTTATACGATGATACAGATCCTCGCGGAAAGTTCCCTTCGCTATCTCATCCTTGAGATTCTTGTTGGTGGCCGCCACCACCCTCACATTGACCGTTATATCCTTGTCTCCGCCGACCTTCGTGAGTTTGTTCTCCTGCAGCACACGCAGGACCTTGGCCTGGGCCGCCAGGGACATGTCGCCTATCTCGTCCAGAAAAAGGGTACCGCCGTCAGCCTGCTCGAACTTGCCTTTGTGCTGCTTCTGCGCACCTGTGAAAGCACCTTTCTCATGGCCGAACAGCTCGCTCTCGATAAGCTCGCTCGGAATGGCCGCGCAGTTGACCTCGACAAAGGGCATTGACGCGCGGTCGCTCTTCTCATGAAGCCAGCGCGCCACCAGCTCCTTTCCGGTACCGTTGGCACCCGTTATGAGCACCCTGGCATCGGTCGGAGCGACACGGTCTATCATCCTCTTTATCCGCTGTATGGCCTCCGACTCACCGACTATCTCCTGCACTCCGCCCACCTTCTTCTTGAGAGCCTTGGTCTCACGCACCAGGCTGCTCTTGTCCGTAGCATTTTTCAATGTAATAAGTATCCTATTGAGGTCCAAAGGCTTCTGGATAAAATCGTATGCTCCCTTCTTGATACATTCCACGGCCGTATCTATGGAACCGTGACCGGAAATCATCACTACCGGAGCCTCATTGCCGCCAGCCGCAAGCTTGTCCAGAACCTCCACCCCATCCATGCCCGGCATCTTTATATCACAGAAAATCACATCGAAGGATGTTGCAGCGGCAGCTGCCAGGCCAGCCGCGCCGTCCTCGGCAAGCGTCACCTCATGGTCTTCGAACTCCAGTATCTCCTTCAGTGTGTTGCGGATGCTCCGCTCATCATCTATAATAAGAATCTTCATGACAGTCCAATAAAAATATCCTGTGACAAATATACAATTTTAATGCCCGAATTGTGCGGAAGTTCCGGCTCTTCTCACTATCTTTGTAAGATATTCGAGTATGGAACAGTTTATAGTATCGGCCAGGAAATACAGACCCGACACATTCGAGTCGCTCATAGGCCAGGAGAACATAGCCAGGACCCTGAAAAACTCCATCTTACGGGGACAGCTGGCCCACGCCTACCTGTTCTGCGGACCCCGCGGAGTAGGCAAGACCACTACGGCAAGGATTTTCGCAAAGTCCATCAACTGCCTCAACCCCGGCTCCGACATGGAGCCGTGCGGCAAGTGCGAGTCCTGCCTGTCCTTCGCCGAGGGCCGTTCCTACTGCATCCACGAGCTTGACGCGGCATCCAACAATTCCGTGGACGACATCCGCAACCTCACCGACATGGTCCGCATCCCGCCCCAGGTCGGCAAGTACAGCGTCTACATCATAGACGAGGTGCACATGCTCTCGTCAGCGGCCTTCAACGCCTTCCTCAAGACCCTCGAGGAGCCGCCCGCCCACGCCATCTTCATCCTGGCCACCACCGAGAAGCACAAGATCCTTCCGACCATTCTCTCCCGCTGCCAGACCTTCGACTTCAACCGCATCAGCGTCCCCGACATAGTGCGCAACCTCACGGACATCGCCTCCAAGGAAGGTATAACCATTGACAATGAGAGCCTGCATGTCATCGCCGTCAAGGCCGACGGAGCCATGAGGGACGCCCTAACTATCTTCGACCAGATAGTGGCCTTCTGCGGAAAGGAAATAAAATACGACGATGTCATCCGGGACCTCAATGTGCTGGACTACGAGTACTATTTCAAGATAGTGGACTACTCCCTGTCAGGAGACTACATGTCATCCCTGCTGATCTTCGACGAGATTCTCGCCAAGGGATTCAACGCCCTGTACTTCGTATCCGGTCTGAGCTCCCACCTCAGGGACCTGCTCGTATGCAGGAACTCACAGGGTTCGGCACTGCTGTCACTGCCCCCGTCGCTCATGGAGAGATACAGGGAACAGGCCGGCCGCTGCTCCGCACAGTTCATCTTCAGCTCACTCAACATCACCATGGGATGCGAGGCGGCATACCGCCAGAGCGGCAACCAGCGCCTGCTGATTGAGTTCGCCCTAATGCGGCTGGCGGAAAAAGCCCTGCCACAGCCCGCTGCAGCACAGACACAGGCTCCGGCGACACCGGCAAAGCCGGCGCCCACCGCACAGGTCCAGGCACCAGAACCTGTTCCTGCTCCCGTACCAGCCTCCGAGCCGGTTCCAGAGCCCGCTCCCGGACCTGCCAGGCCGGCCAGAGTTGAGAATAGGATTCCGGGGCTGTCCCTCAAGGACATGATGAACAGGGCCAAGGAATACGAGGCATCCGGAAAAGACAGTATCGAATCCATTGCTGACGAGCCGCTTACTTTTGAGGGTATCATGAACGCCTGGCAAAGTCTGGCCGAATCGTGGAAAGCAGCCGGCAAAGGCAGCATGTACATGGCCATGACGCTTCATAGCCCGGGCATAGATCTTGATAGTGCGACATTGACATTTTATGTCAGCAACGCCTCGCAGCAGGATTTCATCCGGGAGAAAAATCTCTCGAAGATGGAAGCCTCCCTGCGCAGAATTTTAAAGAACAGAACTATAAAAATAGATGTCCGGATCTACGAATCCGAGGACAGCGGTACAAAGACCGCCGTACCCTACATGCCCACGGACAAAGCCCGGTTTCTGGTAAGCAAGAAGCCCGAGCTCAACGAGCTGGTGAAGGATCTGGACTTAGATGTCAAATAAACTACACAGATGAGACTGTACAGCGATAACTTAGTCAAGAAATACGGCGCCAGGACAGTGGTCAAGGGCGTATCCATAAATGTCGAGCAGGGTGAGATCGTGGGCCTCCTCGGGCCCAACGGCGCCGGCAAGACCACCAGTTTCTACATGATAACCGGCCTCATCAAGCCCAATGCCGGACGCATATTCCTCAACGATGAGGAGATAACGGATCTGCCCATGTACCGCCGCGCCCAGAAGGGATTGGGCTACCTGGCCCAGGAGGCATCCGTCTTCAGAAAGATGTCCGTCGAGAACAACATCATGTCTGTCATGGAGTTCTCACATTTTTCCAAGAAAGAACGCAGGGAAAGACTGGAGTCACTTATCGACGAGTTCGGCCTCGCCAAAGTGCGCAAGAGCTACGGTATCCAGCTCTCCGGAGGCGAGCGCCGGCGCTGCGAGATTGCCCGTGCCCTGGCCATAGACCCCAAATTCATCCTCTTGGACGAGCCCTTCGCAGGAGTCGACCCTATTGCGGTCGAGGACATCCAGCACATCATCGCCAAACTTAAGACCAAGAACATCGGTATCATCATCACCGACCACAATGTGCATGAGACGCTGGCCATCACCGACAGGGCCTACCTTCTTTACGAGGGAAGCATACTCGAGAGCGGCACAGCCGAAGAACTGGCATCCAATCCCGAAGTAAGGAAAAAATACTTAGGTCAGAACTTCGAGCTCCGCAAGGCCGTCCTACATGCCCGCGACTGATCCCGCCACTTTTTCAAGCTGCCAGCGGGTAGTGGAGGTGGCACCGCAGACACCCACCGTATCATCCTCATGGAAAATGCCTGCCGGTATTTCCTCCGCGCTCTCCACCTTATAGGAACGCGGATTGACTCCGCGGCACAGTTCGAAGAGTACCCTTCCGTTGGAGCTCTCGCGGCCGCAGACGAAGATGATGACGGAACACGAGGCTGCAAACTCCCTCAATGCCTTGTGACGGGACGACACATGACGGCAGATGGTATCGAATACTTCCACTTTCTGATATCCGGCCGACTGACGCAGACGCTCAGCTATGGCCGCAAACTCATCCGGGTTCTTGGTAGTCTGCGAAAACAGGGCGAGCGGACATGTCCGTCCGATGACACCGGATGAGAGCTTGTCGTCCAGATCCGCCATATTCTCCACCACAACGGCCCGTCCGTCTGTCTGACCGACCAGACCGTTGACCTCGGCATGCCCCCGTTTCCCGAAAATCACCACAGTACCTCCTAACGCTGCCAGCTCACGGTATTTGGAAGCGATCTTTCTTTGAAGGGCAAGAACCACCGGACAGGTGCAGTCTATCAATTCCACGCCGGCCTCATCGGCCAGTCTGTAAGTGGACGGCGGCTCGCCATGAGCGCGGATCAGCACAGTCGAGCCACGCAGGGACGGCAAGTCCCCGTAGCCGACAGTCCTCAGTCCCAAAGCCGAAAGACGCCGTATCTCAGCATCGTTGTGTACTATGGCCCCAAGAGAACAGAGCGTGCCGTGCTCCTTAAGATAGTCCTCAGCAGTGGAAATCGCCCGGCCCACGCCATTGCAGCAGCCCGAACCCCGGTCTATCAATACCCGCATAGATGTCTGGTCTTTAACAAATCCCTGAACCACATGATCTGGTCCTCAACAGTCATATCGCTGTTGTCAAGCAGCACGGCGTCATCCGCCTGCCTCAACGGAGCCGTCTCGCGGTGCGTGTCGATGTAGTCGCGCTCGCTCAGATTGCCCAATATCTCCTCATACGAGACATGGTGTCCGCGCGCAGTCATCTCCTCGTAGCGGCGCATGGCCCTCACCTGGGGCCTGGCGGTCATGAATATCTTCAGCTCCGCATCGGGGAAAACCGCCGTACCGATATCCCGGCCATCCATCACGACTCCTTTCCGCAAGCCTATCTCCCTGAGCTTCTTGTCCACATACTGACGGACAAAAGGCAGGGCCGCGACATGGCTTACCACTCTGGAAATCTCTATGGTACGGATCTGCTTCTCGACATTCTCCCCGTCCAGCCATGTCTCGCTGGCTCCGCCAGAACCGGAGGTCCGGAACGACACATCCGCGGACGGATGTCCCGAAAGCAGACGCCTGAGTCTTTCCTCATCCATACTGCCGTCATCCAAGACACACCCGCTGCGCATTGCAAGCAGGGTAACCGCCCTGTACATGGCTCCGGTGTCGATATAGACATAGCCCATCTCCTTTGCTATAGCCTTGGCGAATGTGCTCTTGCCTGTGGACGAATAACCGTCTACGGCTATGATGATGCGTGAAGTCATACTACAAAAATAAATTATTTATCTAAATTTGCAGCAATTTAATTCAGTCACGACATGAAAAAAGCACTGACAGTATTTCTGGCCGTTGCGGCAGCACTCTGTACCGCCGCTCAGACCCCTCACGATATAGACATGGGTATCAAGCAGTTCGACACCCAAAAAGTAAATTCTGGCAGAGAATATTACGGGGATATTCCGCTGCGTACCACCAAAGTGGTCATCGCCGGGGACAACTCCATGACAGACCTGCTTTTCAAGAATGCCGTGGAGGAGAACTGGGACATCTCGCCGTTTGAGTTCTGCAGCTACGAGGAGTTCGAACAGCTCAGGACCGACACAAGCTACTATTTTCTGCTAAGGGCAGGGAAGATGCTCCGCAAGGACAATCCGCAGTACATGGAGTCCGTATGCTTCCTGAAAGGCAACAGCGAAGCCGGCACCGACATGTCCAGGATGCCGGAACTCATCGCACTGCCCATGTTCCCGGAAAACGATGACAGCGACCGCATCTTCACCTACCTTCCGGCATACATGAACATCATCCAGAGCTACATACAGAGAATATCGGAAGGCCGTATCTACCCTTCCCGCAGAGGCATGGTGTATCCTTCACCGCTGGATATGTCCGGTACTCCGGTCCTGCTGATCAGCGAACCGGACATGGCCTGCGACCCCACGCCAGAAGATCTCGGCAGGATGTTCTCCGGAAAAGCCTCGATAACCTGCCAGGAAGACATAGACCAGGCCCTTGAAGAAGCAGCTCCGGAGACTCTCGTCACTCTCACCGTAGCGGCTCCGGCCGGCAGCAAAGGAGCCATGTGCTACAAGATGGTCATCGGCGCCGACACTTACGGACTCTATTATTTCAAAAAACACAGGCTCACACCCAGAAAGGGGCCCGGTCTGCTCCGTCAGGATCTCCGGAGGATATCCAGAATGATGGCCAGGGCATCCGCGAGATAGACAGACATGAAGTTCGCATTCAAACGCAGCTCGTCCCCTGTAGCCTACTGCGCGCTGCACATAAAAGCCGGGACAAGATATGAGAGCGCCGGACAGGGAGGTCTGGCTCATTTCACGGAGCACCTCCTGTTCAAGGGGACAGAGACGAGAAACGCCGGAACCGTCAACTCCTACATAGAGAAGCTGGGCGGAGAATTGAACGCATACACGGCCAAAGAGGAGACCGTCATACACGCCACCGTCCTGAAGGAAGACCTGCGCAAGGCCATAAACCTGCTGATGGACATCGCTTTCCGCTGCACATTCCCGGAAAAGGAGATAGACAAGGAAAGAGGCGTGGTCCTTGAGGAAATCAGCTCATACAAGGACTCGCCAGCCGAGCAGATTTACGATGATTTCGAGGAGATCATGTTCAAGGACTCACCGCTTTCCATGCCCGTTCTCGGCAAAGCGAGGTATCTCAGGAAAGCCGGAAGAGACACAGTCATGGAATACTACAGCAGGATGTTCCGCCCGGAAAACATGTACTTCACGGCAGTGGCCGATACAGACGGGGCCAAGGTAAGGGAGATGGTGCTGAAAGCCCTGGCAACATACTCTACATCCCCCTATGTCCTCGACTGCGGCCCTGAAACAGGCAATCCCCAGGAAACTGACGCGGCACCGGCCGTCAACCCCCCGTTCGAAATCTCCACCAACAGGCACAGCCATCAGACCCACTGCGTCATAGGAGCGAGAGCCTATTCGGCCTATGACCCCATGAGGATTCCCCTGAGCCTCCTCATCAACATCATAGGCGGCCCGGTGGCAAACTCAAGGCTGAACCTGCTGCTCCGGGAAAGATACGGCTTGGTATACAGCGTGGATGCATCCTACACGCCCTTTACCGACGCCGGCATCGCCGCCATATACTTCGGATGCGACAAATCCAATACCGGACGCTGCCTCTCCCTCATCAGCAAGCTGCTGTCCTCGCTGAGGCAGAAACCGCTCTCCCGGGGAGCTCTGGACGCAGCCAAGAAACAGCTTCTCGGACAACTTGCCATCGCCTCCGACAATGGAGAGGCACAGGTACTGTCCATGGGCAAGAGCCTGATGACCTACGGCAGAGTAATAGACAACGACGAGACAGCCGGCATGATCAGCTCCGTCACCGCCGAGGATATACAGCGCGCTGCGGCGGAGGTCTTCGATGAGAACGCGCTGTCAAGAATCATGTATATCTGAGCATTTATGGACAATGCAAGGCTTACAGAAGCCCTGAGCTTCATAGAAAGGGAGACACACTTGCGCACCAAGTCCTACAGGATGCTGTCGGACGGAATCCAGGGTGAATTCCTGCAGGCATTCTCAATGATGGTGAGGCCGGAGGCCGTACTGGAAATAGGAACATTCACCGGTTATGCCACACTGTGCCTGTACCGGGGACTGCAGGAGAACGGCATACTGGACACAGTCGAGAAAGACGACGAGCTGTCCGACATCTTCCACAAGGCGTTCGGTATGGCCGGAGCAGACCGCATACGCACGCACTCCGGAGACGCCAAGACCATAATCGCCGTACTTGACCGCAGATACGACATAGTCTACATCGATGCGGACAAAAGGGAATACCCCCTCTACTACGACATTGTCTTCGACCTGGTCCGTCCTGGCGGATGGATTCTTGCAGACAATGTTCTGTGGAGCGGGAAAATCTCCGGAGAAACTGCCTCAGGAGACAGACAGACATCCGCCATCATGGAATTCAATAAAAAAACAGCCTCGGACACGAGGGTCACGAGGCTGATTCTTCCTATAAGGGACGGGCTGATGCTTATCCGCAAGAAGCGGGTTACTTCACCCTCTCTCCGTAGCTGCGGTCAACGGTATTGACACGGATTCTGTCTCCCTGATTGATGAACAGGGGCACCATAATCTCCGCTCCCGTCTCAAGAGTAGCGGCCTTCAGAGCATTGCTGGAAGCCGTATCGCCTTTCACAGCAGGCTCGGTATATGTAACCTCAAGCTCCACATAAGTGGGAAGCTCACATGTGAGACATTTCTCCTCGTCTGCGAGGAACATCATCTCAACATACTGGCCCTCCTTCATCAGGTCAGCGTTCTCCACCATCTCCTCGGGGATGCTCACCTGCTCGTATGTCTCTGTATGCATGAAGTTGTAGCCCATGTCGTCCTTGTAGAGGTACTGATAGGGTCTTCTCTCCACATTGATGGGCTCAATCTTCTCTCCTGCGGTAAAAGTCCTGTCCAGAATCTTTCCGTTCTCAAGATTACGCAGTTTGGTCTTTACAAAAGCCGGTCCTTTACCGGGCTTGACATGCTGAAACCAGATAATCGACACCGGTTTCCCCTCATAATTGAAATAGAGGCCGTTCTTAAAATCTGCAGTTGTTGCCATATATTAAATATTCTCGTTTTCCAATATTTGCAAACAGGCTGCAAATATAGATGCTGTTTTGTTTTTTTCCAAAATTCTTTGAGCAATGTCATCTTGCGGTGATACCGCCGACAATGCCGCGCAGACGGCTCACGGCCATAAAGCGCACGGCTGCCTCCTCCGACCTTTTCATGCTCTCGCTGAAGGCGTCCATGTCGTCCGCATCCAAAGGCTCAGCCGGAGGCGACTCCATCTTGAGAGGATTGATGGGCGTACCGTTCTTCCATATACGGAAATCCAGATGAGGACCGGTGGAATAGCCGGTGCTGCCCACATAGCCGATAACCTGTCCCTGACGCACTCTGTCTCCCACCTTGAGGTTCTTTCCATAACGCGACAGGTGCAGATAGGCCGAAGTATATACTGAATTGTGCTTGATCTTGACCATGTTGCCCTCGGCTCTCTTATAGCCCTTGTACACCACCACTCCGTCGCCGATGCTCATGACCTCCGTGCCGGCCGGAGCCGCATAGTCTATGCCGGTATGAGGCCTGACCTTCCTGGTTATCGGATGCCTTCTGCTGTATGTGAATCCCGAGCTGATACGGGTATAGCTCAGCGGAGCACGGAGAAAAGCCTTGCGCATGCTCTCTCCTTTCTCATTCCAGTAATAATTACCGCTGCCGTCGTCGAACCAGTACGAACGGTATGTCTGGCTGCCGTGGGTGAACTCGGCGAAGAGCACCCTCTCAACATCAAGGACCTCTCCGTCACACACTGTCTTCTCGTACACGGCCTTGAAGGAATCCCCTTTCTGCAGTCCGAAGAAATCGATGCTCCATGCGTATATATCGGCCAATGAGACAGCCAGCAGAGCCGGAGCACCGGAATCCACTATGTCCTGCCACAGCGAGTAGTTGATGTCCACCTCCACATAGTCTATCTCCTTGGTTATGTCCTTCTCAAACACACGGACCGACAGGGAGTCCAGAAGCGAGAACACCACATAGGACGCATTGTCCTTGTCATAGACGACATAGGCCAGCGTATCCGGATCCCCTCCGGTATAATAAGCGTGATACTTGTAGCCTACCTTTATCTGCCTCATGTCGAATACACCCTTGGACTTGGCATCGAGAGCATAGATATCGCTCTGGGATGCTCCGAGACGCGTCATCAGAGTAGAGAAAAACTCACCGCGACGGATGGTGCCCTCCTCCTTGCGGTATCTGGAAAGAGGGATGTTGTATTCGTACACCTCATCCTCGACATCCTCGCGCGCAGCAGCAGCGGCCACCTCGCGGGAGCCGGAATCCATATCCGGAACCGAAGGGAAAGACGGCTCAGCACCCGTCTCAGGATTTCCGGGAGAAACTTGAGAGAAATGTATCAGCAACCATATCAGGGACTCTAATGCAAGAGTCAGGACAACACCGACAGCCACACCCTTGAACAGCCTGTCTGTCAGCAGCTTCGTTTTTATTTTCTGAAAATTCATGACACAAATTTAGGAAAGAATTTCAAATTGTGGAAAAAATTGTAAAAAAGTGGAAATTTGTGTAAAAATTTTCCCTATTTTTGCAGGAAATATCGACAGCAACGGGATGACAAGATTCATAGGCGAATACAGAGCTAAGACCGATGACAAGGGGAGGATCGTTTTTCCCTCCGCCTTCAAGGCCATGATCGGCCCTGAGCAGTCTCCGCGTCTCGTTGTGAGGAAGAATCTCTTCGAGCCCTGCCTGGACATCTGCACCATGGACGAATGGATCAGGGAATCCGAGGAGATCAAGTCGAGACTCAATTTCTTCAACCGCGAGCACGACCGCCTGTGGAGAGGATACATGAGCAGCTGCGCGACAGTCGAGCCCGACGGCAAGTTAGGCCGCATCACCATACCGCGTCAGCTTCTCGACAGCATAGGCGTGGAGAAGGAAGTGGTGTTCGCCGGCAATGACCACAAAATCGAATTATGGGCAAGAGACCGATTCGAGAGCTCCAGGATTGACGAGACCGAATATGTGTCTCTCGCAGAGAAAATATTAGGATAATGCCTGCTGCCGCATATCATACGCCTGTAATGCTTGAGGAAAGCATGAGGATGCTGGATGTACAGCCTTCCGGCATCTATGTAGACGCCACATTCGGAGGCGGCGGGCACAGCCGCGCCATCCTGTCCAGGCTCGGAGAGGACGGAAGGCTCATAGCCTTCGACCGCGACCCCGACGCAGCCGCCAACATTCCCGGAGACAGGAGGCTCACTGTGGTGCGGAACAATTTCAGGTTTATTCACAACTATGTAAGATATCTCGGATACCGGCAGATTGACGGTGTCCTGGCCGACCTCGGAGTCTCGTCACATCAGTTCGACACTCCGGAGAGAGGCTTCTCTTTCAGATTCGACTCCCCACTGGACATGAGGATGAACTGCCAGACAGGCATCAGTGCCGCAGATGTGGTCAACAACTACGGCGAGGAAGAGCTCGCCTCCATCTTCCGTCTCTACGGAGAAGTGGACGGAAGCCGCAAGGCCGCTGCCCTGGTATGCGCGGCAAGAGCCGTGGAGCCGATAGCCACGACCTCCGCTCTCAACAGGGCGCTTGAGAGCATGCTGCCGCCTGCAGCACCCCACAAGTTCCTGGCCCGCATCTACCAGGCGCTGCGGATTGAGGTCAACGGAGAGATGGACAGTCTGAGACATCTGTTAGAGGGGACACTGAAGTCCCTGCGCCCCGGCGGGACCGCCGTATTCATCACATACCACTCCCTCGAGGACCGCATGGTCAAGAACTTTCTCAAGACCGGCGACATCGGGGGTAACGACAGCATGGACCTGTACGGCCGCAGACAACGCCCTTTCGACATCATCACCAAAAAGCCTGTCCTCCCGGGTGAAAACGAGGTGATGAGCAACACAAGGGCCAGAAGCGCGAAGCTCAGAGCCGCCAGGCGCACACAGGAATGAAAAGGCCGGTCCTGAAAAACATCATGGGAGGACAGACGGTCAAGAGCCTGATAACAAAGCAGTGGAAGCTGATATTCTACATCTTCCTGCTTCTTCTGCTGTACATCACTTTCAAATTCGGAGCACGGGGCACGAAGATTACCCTTACGGCCAACGAGGACACACTCAGGAACCTGCGCTCCGAATATCTGAGCAAATACACCCTCCTTCTCAGAACAGGGAAAAGAGGCGAGATCGAGAGACTTCTCGAAGACAACGGAATAGAACTGCTGCCGCCGCAGACGCCGCCGCAGAGAATAGATTCGGAGGATATGTGACATGGCCAGGTATAACAGAACATTCACCAGATTCCTGTATGTATTCCTGCTCTTCCTCATCGCCGGAGCGGTATCGGTGGCGCGCATCATCACCCTGCAGGTAAGCAGGGACCGCGTCACGATAGAGGATGTCTTCAAAAAGGAGGAGCTTCATCCCACACGCGGCAGCATCCTGTCCTACGACGGAAAACTGCTGGCGGTATCCGTTCCCGTGTACAGAATCTGCTGCGATCCGTCGGCCCCGCACGACACTACATTCAGCAAATACATCGGCGGCCTGTCACAAGCCCTGGCAAGCGCGTTCCCGGAGCACAACGCCAGATACTACAGGAATCTCCTGACCAATGCGAGGAAAGAAGGGAAACAATACATCAGGATAAGCCGGCGTATGGTGGACTTCACTGAGAAGGAGGCGATAAGCCGCTTCCCCATGTTCGAGAAAGGGAAAAACGCCGGAGGCTTTATCGCCGAGGCCGAATACGAGAGGGAAAACCCCTACGGCAAATTGGCGCACAGGACCATCGGACGCACCAATGTCGACGGAGGCATCACGGGAATAGAACTCAAATATGATTTCAGGCTGCGCGGCAAAAAAGGGTTCCGCAGCATCTACAGGACCGCAGGAGACAGATGGCTGCCAGCCAACGGAGCCCCCTCGAAGCCTGCGGAAGACGGAACCGACATACGCACCACCATCGACATCAGGATACAGGAGGCAGCCGAGACAGAGCTCAGAAGACAACTGGCCATGAGCGATGTATTTGAGGGCGCGACCGCCATTGTAATGGATGTCAGGACAGGTGCCGTCAGAGGCGTCGCCAACATGAAGAAGATGCCCGACGGGACATTCAGCGAGTCCTTCGACTACGCTGCCGGATACGCCACCGAGCCAGGGTCCACGCTCAAGCTCGCCTCGCTGATGGCCATGATCGAGGACGGGCACATCACCCTGGACACCCCGGTTGACGGAACGGGAGGGAAATGGTCATATGCCGGCATCACCATATCAGACTCCCACGACTACGGCAAGATGACTGCCTTGGAGGCATTCGAGAAATCCTCCAATGTGGGTTTCGCCAAGATGATTACCGAATCGTACGGAGACGACCCCTCCTCATACATCGAGAGGCTGCACAATATGAAATTGGTGGAAAAGCTCAATCTGGACATCGGAGGCGAGGGATACGCGACCATCACCACGCCCGATGACGGACATTGGTCCAATTCGACCCTTGCAAGTCTCGGATACGGCTATGCCCTGACTCTCACCCCTCTGCATATACTGACATTCTACAACGCTGTGGCCAACGGAGGCAAGATGATGCGTCCCTACTTCATCGAGGACTTCGAGAAGGACGGCATCGTGACGGAAGAGTCCGGCCCGTCTGTGGTAAGCGGCTCGATATGCTCCAAGAGCACGCTCAGAGAAGTCCGGAAAGCCCTGAGAGGCGTCGTGGAGGAAGGCACCGCACGCCTGATCGACGACAGCCTGTATCAGATTGCCGGAAAGACCGGAACCGCATGGATCGCCGAGAACGGCAGGTATACGGACGATCACGGATACCGCCGGTTCCAGGCCTCGTTCGCAGGATATTTCCCGGCCGACAATCCCAAGTACTCATGCATAGTGGTACTCTACTCAGGCAAGACCAGGCGGAGCATCTACGGAGCGACCTGGGCCGCACCAGTGTTCAAGAGGATCGCAGACAAGATATATGTATCGCATCCGGAGTGGAACGAGCCTATGAACTCAAGCGGAAGCGTCCCGCCCGACAATCCGAGGATAGCGTCAGGCCGGGCCGGAAACAGATATATGCCCGTAAACTACCTGCCCATGCGTTCGAAACCGGACATCGGTGGCAAGAACTGGGTCAGCATACAAACAGATAAGGAGACCGGTGCATTCGTGACGGAGGAACTCTCCGTCGAGCAGGGCATCGTCCCCGATGTGACGGGAATGGGACTGAAGGACGCGATATTCCTTCTTGAGAACGAGGGATACCGGGTCGTATTCAGCGGAGCCGGAAGGGTTTCCTCACAGACACCGTCCGCAGGAAGCACACTTTCCCCAGGAGAACGGATAACACTTACACTGAAATAGACAGACTGAGTCATGAGACTGGACGAGATACTGAAAGACATAGAACCCATAGAGATGACAGGCACTCCCGGGACTGAGATTGCGGACATCACTTCCGACTCGAGGAGATGCACCGCAGGCAGCCTGTTCATAGCCATACCGGGCTTCGAGAGCGACGGGCACCTGTTCATAGAGAAGGCTGCCCGGGCAGGAGCCGTAGCCGTCATCTACCAGGACACGGCATTCTCGGGGAAAATAGCGGAGCTGGGACTGGCCTCCGCAAGAGTGAGCGACTCCCGCCTCGCAGCGGCCACAGCTGCCCGCAACTTCTTCAGGGACCCGAGCAGACAACTGCGCCTGGTTGGCGTCACAGGCACCAATGGGAAAACCACCATCGCCACCCTGCTCTACAGGCTCTTCACCGACCTCGGATACTGCTGCGGACTGCTCTCCACCATCGCCAACTATGTCTGCGGCGAGAGATTCGAGACCGTCAACACCACTCAGGATCCGATCACCACATGCAGGCTTCTGCGCATGATGGCGGACAGGGGATGCGAATACTGCTTCATGGAGGTAAGCTCACACGCCCTGCATCAGGGCAGGGTCAGAGGGCTGCGGTTCGAGGGAGCCGTATTCACCAACATCACCCACGACCATCTGGACTACCACAAGACCTTCAGCGAATACATCCGCTGCAAGAAACTTCTGTTCGACTCCCTGGACAGGAACGCATTTGCCCTCATCAACTCCGATGACCGCAACGCGTCCGTCATGGTGCAGAATACGGCGGCCAGAGTCTACCGTTACAGCGAGGGCAGCATGGCTGAGTTCAAGGTCCGGATCATCGAGCGAAGCATAGAGGGATACCTGCTCAGTCTCAACGGGACCGAGGTATGGACCCGCTTCATCGGAGACTACAACGCCCACAACATCTGCGCGGTATACGGAGCGGCACTCCTGCTCGGCGCGGACAGGGAAGAAGCGTTGAGAAGCATCAGCGCCATGGGACCCGTATCCGGCCGCATGGAATACATAAAAGGGGAAAGGGGGATTACCGCAGTTGTGGATTATGCGCACACCCCCGACGCATTGGAGAATGTACTCAGGACCCTGCTGGAGATAAAGGACGGAGCCGCCCTCATCGCCGTATTCGGCTGCGGAGGCAACCGGGACCGTACAAAGCGCCCGGAAATGGCCGCGATAGGAGCCAGATACGCCGACAGGATTATCATCACCTCGGACAACCCACGCTTTGAGAAGCCCGAGGACATCATCGGGGACATGAAAAAAGGACTGGACGCGGAAGGCCTTTCCAAGGCCCTGTTCATAACCGACCGGAGAGAAGCCATAAGGACAGCCCTGATGACCGCGCCTGACGGGGCGATAGTGCTTGTGGCAGGCAAGGGACATGAGGACTATCAGATAGTCGGCGGCGTCAAGTCCCACTTTGACGACAAAGAGGTAATAAAGGAGGTTATGCTATGATATACCATATATTCGAGCATTTTAAGTATCTGGATTTTCCCGGTTCGGGCATCATGCAGTATATCTCCGTGAGGGCCATTCTGGCCAGCATCACGGCCATCATACTGATCATGTGCACAGGAAAGAAATTCATAAAATACATGCAGCGCAAGCAGCTCGGCGAGGAGATCCGCGACCTCGGCCTCGAGGGGCAGCTCTCGAAGAAAGGCACACCCACGATGGGAGGAGTCCTCATTCTGGGTGCGATACTCATCTCGGTACTGCTGTTCGGAGACCTCACAAATCTGTACATACAGCTTCTGCTCATAACCCTTGTATGGCTTGGAGCGCTCGGATTCGCAGACGACTATATAAAGGTGTTCAGGAAGAACAAGGAAGGGCTGTCCGGCAAGTACAAGATACTGGGACAGGTAATCCTCGGACTGGCGGTGGGCATAATCATCTGCGTCCACGAGGATACCGTAAGTACGCTCACTACCATACCGTTCGTCAAGGACAACGAGTTTGACTACGCATGGCTCGCAATAGGAAGCGGCAAAGCCAAGGAACTGCTGCAGGTAGTCATATATGTGCTGGTCATCATCTTCATCATTACCGCCGTATCCAACGGAACGAATCTCACGGACGGCATGGACGGACTTGCCGCCGGTGTGACCGCCATAGTGGGTGCGGCGCTCGGCGTCCTGGCCTATTTCTCCGGAAACACGATCTACGCCGACTACCTCAACATCATGTACATACCCGAATCGGGCGAGATAGTGGTATATATGTCGGCCCTTATAGGAGCCTTGCTCGGTTTCCTTTGGTACAACTCCTACCCCGCCCAGGTGTTCATGGGCGACACCGGCAGCCTCGCCCTCGGCGGCATAATCGGCGTGGTGGCCGTTCTCATCCGGAAGGAGCTGCTGCTGCCGGTACTCTGCGGAATATTCTTCGCCGAGTCCCTGTCGGTCATCATCCAGCGGACCTATTTCAAATATACCAAGAAGAAATACGGATCCGGACGCAGGGTGTTCAAGATGACCCCCCTTCACCATCACTTCCAGAAAGAGGGTATCCCGGCCCTTATCCGGAAGCCCGCAAGGGCCATCCCGGAAGCAAAGATCGTCATGCGGTTCTGGCTGATAAGCATAATACTTGCTATATTGACAATAATAACACTCAAAATACGGTAATCATGAAACGGATAGTAGCACTCGGAGGAGGAGAAAGCGGAGTCGGAGCCGCAGTCCTCGCGAAAGTAAAGGGATTCGACACATTCCTTTCCGACAACAGCACCATCACTCCTGAGGCGAAGGCCACTCTTGAGAGATACGGCATCCCCTACGAGGAAGGAGGTCATACCCGCAGCCTGATATTGAACGCCGACGAGATCATCAAGAGCCCCGGCATTCCCGATACGGCGCCTGTGGTCAGCGAGGCCATTCAGGCGGGCATTCCTGTCATATCGGAGATAGAGTTCGCAGGAAGATACGACCGTGCCAAAAAGATATGCGTAACCGGGAGCAACGGCAAGACCACGACCACATCGCTCATCTATTTCATGCTGCGCAACGCAGGCCTCAATGTGGGACTCGCGGGCAATATCGGAAAGAGCTACGCCTACCAGGTGGCCACCGAGGATTTCGACATCTATGTCCTCGAGCTGAGCAGCTTCCAGCTCGACGGGATGTACGACTTCAAGGCCGACATAGCCATCATACTGAACATTACTCCGGACCATCTCGACCGTTACGACCACAAGATGCAGAACTATGTCAAGGCCAAGTTCCGCATCACCCGCAATATGTCGGACCAGGACTGCTTCATCTTCTGCGATGATGACGCCGTCACAGTAGGGCACATCAACGAGATAGTCCTGAGAGCCAAGATGCTGCCGTTCTCCCAAAAGCACGAGGTGAGCCAGGGAGCATTCTCCGACGGAGATAAGATAACCGTACGCTACGACGGCGACGAGTGCGTGGTGCGCACCGACGAGCTTTCCCTGCAGGGGCGGCACAACATCTACAATTCCATGGCCGCCGCCATCACCGGTAAGATCATGAATATCACCAACGAGGTTATACGGCGCAGCCTTGCCACATTCGAGAACATCGAGCACCGCCTCGAGAAAGTCATGAGTGTTCACGGAGTACTCTATATCAACGACTCCAAGGCCACCAATGTCAACTCGACATGGTACGCCCTCGAATGCATGAGACATCCCGTGATATGGATTGCCGGAGGCACTGACAAAGGAAACGACTACTCCGAGATCGAATCCCTGGTGAAGGAAAAAGTAAAGGCGCTGGTGTGCCTCGGCAAGGACAACAGCAAGCTGCACGCGTCATTCGGTCCGATACTGGACACCATAGTTGACGCAGGTTCGGCCGAGGAGGCCGTACGGAAAGCCTCAGAACTGGCAGAAGACGGAGATGTGGTGCTGCTGTCACCCTGCTGTGCCAGCTTCGACCTGTTCAGGAACTATGAGGACAGGGGCAAACAGTTCAAAGAAGCAGTAAGACAACTTTAACACATGAGCGGGACACTTGAACATAGGATAAAGAACCTGCACGGAGACAAGTATATCTGGCTGACATTCATCGTATTCGCGATGATATCGGTGCTGGTGGTGTACTCTGCCTGCAGCGCATTGGCCCTCAGGAGCGGAACCCCGGCCCTCAATTTCATGATAAGACAGGCCGGGTTCTATGTCCTCGGATTCGCCATCGTCCTTATATGCTATGCAGTTCCCCTGAAAATCTACCGGCGTGGCTCGTTCTTCATCATGGGAGCCGCCATCATCCTGCTCATGCTCACACCTTTCCTCGACCCTGAGCACAAGCGCAACATCACACTCCTCGGCATCAGTATACAGCCGTCCGAGATAGCCAAGATAGCTACCGTGCTGTATCTGGCAAAGACCATAGAGACCTGTTCGTTCAAGACTTTTTGGGAATACGCCCTGAGAATACTCGCCCCGGTGGGAGCCGTCTGCGTACTCTGTCTGATCGGCAGCGCGTCGGCAATGCTCATCACGGGCTTCATTTCGTTCATCATACTGGTCTGCTCCAACAAAGTGCCGCGGAAATATCTGCTGTGGACTATTCCCGTCATCATCGGAGCTCTCGGCATCGTAGTGCTGGCACATGCCATCAACCCGGATCTTTTCGAAAGGATCGATACCGTCACAGAGAGATTCACGAGACACTTCAGCGACGAGGAGAACATGACGGCCGCCGAGCTTGAGGAGATGAAAAACAAGACTTTCCAGATGGAGCAGGCCAGGGACGCCATCCAGCTGGGAGGCCTGAGCGGGCTCGGCCCCGGCAACAGCTTCAAGCGCGATGTCCTGCCCAACGCCTATGACGACTACATATTCTGCATCATCGTGGAGGAATACGGACTCATAGGCGGCACCATCGTCATCCTGCTGTACTTGTTCTTCTTCTACCGATGCATGAGAATAGCCGCATCCTGCAAAAAGGACTTCGCGCTGATCACCGTGCTCGGCCTGTCCACGCTGATAACCCTTCAGGCATTCCTGCATATATTCGTCAACACGGGCATCGTCCCCGTCACCGGCCAGACCCTGCCGATGATCAGCCGCGGCGGCACTTCCCTGGTCATCATGAGCAGCGCGTTCGGCATCATTCTCGCAGTCAACAGGACCATTGAGATAAAAGAGATGAGACTTAAAGCAAAAAAGGAGGCTAAGTCATGAGTTACAGAATCATAATCAGCGGAGGCGGTACGGGCGGACATATCTTCCCCGCCCTGTCCATAGCGGGTGCCCTCCGGAAGGCGGCCCCGGACACGGAGATACTCTTCGTAGGAGCAAAAGGCAAGATGGAGATGGAGAGAGTACCGGCTGCCGGATACCGCATCATAGGCCTGCCGGTGGCCGGACTGCAGAGAAGACTGACCCTTTCCAACCTAAGCGTTCCCTTCAAGGTCATGGGCAGCCTGATAAAGGCAGGCCGGATCATCCGGGATTTCCGCCCCGATGCCGTAGTCGGTGTCGGAGGCTATGCCAGCGCTCCGATGCTCAGAAAAGCACAGGGACGCGGCATACCGACCCTGATACAGGAGCAGAACTCATTTGCCGGGCTCACCAACAAGATATTGGGCAAAAAAGCCAGAAGAATCTGCGTGGCGTACGACGGCATGGAGAGATTCTTTCCTGCCGACAAAATCATCCTGACAGGCAATCCTATCAGGGACAATATCCGCCCCTATACCGCGGAGGAGCGCGCGGCCGGACTGAAGATGTACGGACTGAGCCCGGAGCTGCCCACCGTGCTCATAGTCGGAGGCAGCGGCGGATGCGGCACATTCAACTCGGTGATGGCCAAGGCCTGCCGCGAGAGCTTCTGCAACTTCCCGTTCCAGGTCATATGGCAAAGCGGCAAGGGCTACAGGACGCAGGTCGAAGAAGTATTCAGCTCCCTGGAAGGCGCCTCCGAAAGCGAAGGACTGAGACGGTGCGGCAATGTCCGCAACTGCGACTTCATATCCCGCATGGACATGGCTTTCGCAGCAGCCGACTTAGTGGTGTCGAGAGCAGGAGCCGGAACCATCTCCGAGCTCTGCGCAATCGGCAAGGCCACCATATTCGTTCCATCCCCCAATGTCACCGAGGACCATCAGACACACAACGCCATGGCCCTTGTGGAGAAAGATGCGGCCGTCATGGTAACGGACACGAGAGCCTCCGCAGACCTGCTGCCGGCCATAGTGGAGCTGTTGGAGCAGCCGGCTAAAATCAAGGAACTGGAAGACAACATCCTCAGGCTTGCCAGACCGGATGCTGCGGATGTCATCGCCTCCGAGATAATCAAACTCATAGAAGAGACGCGAAGATGAGCACATACAGACAGATATACTTCATAGGCATTGGCGGCATAGGCATGAGTGCCCTGGCCCGCTGGTTCCGTCACGCCGGATACGCCGTATCGGGATACGACAGGACCCCGTCACGGATAACCGATGCGCTCCGCAGCGAGGGCATCGATGTACACTTCCAGGCGGACACAGCTCTCGTCCCCCCGTCACCGGACGACACTCTCGTGATATACACTCCTGCCGTACCCTCCGACATGGAGGAACTCGCCTATGTCAGGGCGCACGGATACCGGCTCATCAAGCGGGCGGAAGCCCTGGGCGAGCTCACGGAAGGAAAGAGATGCCTCGCTGTTTCCGGAACCCACGGAAAGACATCCACAAGCACTATGCTGGCGCACATCCTGACGGTCTCCGGCGAGGGCTGCACGGCATTTTTAGGAGGAATCTCCAAGAACTATGACACCAACCTGCTGCTCTCGGACAGCAATACGGTCGTAGCCGAGGCCGATGAATTCGACCGGTCGTTTCTGCACCTGCATCCCGAGACGGCAGTCATCACCTCCATGGACGCCGACCATCTGGACATATACTCCGGAATAGAGGATCTGAGAGAGACATTCGTAAAGTTCGCGATGCAGACAGACAGGCACCTGATCATAAAGAAAGGTCTTGAGGACAGATTCATTCAGGCGCGAGTAAAGGCCAGGATATACACTTACGGAAAAGGAGGAGACTTCCATGCAGAGGATATCGTATCGGACGGACACGGACTGATGTACTTCACCCTCTGTACTCCGTGGGGACGGATAGAGCGCATACACGCAGGAGTGCCGGGCTTAGTCTACATTGAGAACGCCACCGCAGCCGCGGCCGCTGCCCTTCTGCACGGCACGGACGCAGAGAAAATCAAGGAAGCCATATCCACATTCAGAGGCGTGAGGAGGAGATTCGACATCCAGTTTGATCTCAACGGACATACCTACATCGATGATTACGCCCATCATCCGGCGGAGATAGCCGCCACCATCGCCTCGATACGCAGGATATGGCCCGGAAGAAAGATCTGCGGCATCTTCCAGCCCCACCTCTACACCAGGACAAGGGATTTCCATACTGAATTTGCCAGAAGCCTGAGCGCACTTGACTCAGTGATTCTGTTGCCGGTATATCCGGCCAGGGAGAAACCCATCCCGGGTGTAGGCTCGGAGATGCTTCTCGGAGACATCACTCTGAAAGACAAGATGCTCGTGGACAAAGACAGCCTGGTTGAGACATTGGCCGGGAAAGACATAGACATATTGATCACATTCGGAGCCGGCGACATAGACCGGCTTGTGGAGCCCATACACAACATGCTTGTCGGACGATATGCTTAAAAAGACCGTCACATACCTGCTCATGGCCCTCGTGCTGATTATTTTCGGCGGATACTTCGCAGCGGCCTCCATCCTTGCCCGGAAAGGCGGGGAGAAGGAACTGTGCACAGGCATCAGCGTCACCATTGCCGACAGCTCAGTCAACCGCTTCGTATCCGGCCAGGACATTCAGGACATCATCACATCCTCCGGCATCAGCCCGCTCGGCAGAAGACGCGCAGAAGTGAACCTGCACGACATAGAGACCCTGCTTGAAAGCAGGAGTGCAATCAAAAGCAGCGAGGCGTCCATATCCAGGGACGGCAACCTCCGGATAACAGTCACACAGAGAAGACCCGTCCTACGGATCCAGACTCCGGCAGGAGCGTTCTATGTAGATGACACCGGCTACATATTCCCGTGGGTAAGCACATTCACCTCCTATGTACCGGTCATTTCAGGACACATCCCCGTAAGACTCGAAGAGGGATACCGCGGAGTCCCGGAACAGTCCGACCGCAAATGGATAGAGCGGATAATCAGTCTGGCCTCCTACCTCGGCAGTCATCCCGCATGGAACGCCCAGATACAGCAGATATATGTGGAAAGCAACGGAGATCTCGTATTCTACAATGTCATTGGCGACCAGAAAATAATCTTCGGCGCAGTGGACGACATAGCGTACAAATTCGAGAAGCTCAGAATATTCTACAACAGCATAGTCCCCGTGTACGGCTGGGAGAGATACTCGGCCGTAAATCTCAAGTTCTCAGACCAGATTATCTGTACACTGAGAGATAAAAAAGATATAAGAAAAAGTGCAGCAATATGAGAAACAAATACTTAGCAGCAGTGGACATAGGCACCTCCAAGGTGGCTGCCATCGTCGGTGAGAAAACATCCGTAGGCATCAAGATCATAGGATACAGCGAACTTCCTTCAGAAGGAGTGGTGCGCGGAGAGATCATCAAGAGCCAGAAAGTATCGGCCACGGTCTCCGCGGCCCTGCGCCAGGTTACCGAGCAGATTCAGGCCCAGCCCGACACAGAGGGAGCCATAATAAAAAATGTATATGTCAACATCTCCGGTCCGAATATAAGATGCGTTCCCGGCAGCGTTCACAGGGACAGACCCGACCCGCTCGCTCCTGTCGACAAGGACGAAATCGCATCCATGCTGGAGCAGATGTACAGCCTCGATGTTGATTCCTCCGAGAAAGTCCTGTATGTCTCCCCGCAATATTACAATGTGGACGAGCACATGGGCGAGACCGATCCGGAGGACATGGACGGAAAGACCATAGACGGTGAATACAAAGTATTTATCGGCAAGGCCGGTGCGGTGGAGCATTGCCGCAACGCCGTCAGCAAGGCCGGCATCGCATGCAACGGCATGATACTCACGCCAATCGCATCAGGAGCAGCATTACTGACCGACAACGAGAAAGAGCTCGGTTCCGTGCTTATCGACATAGGCGCCGGCACGACTGATGTCATCATCTACCACGGCAACATCATGAGGTACGCGGCCGTGATACCCTTCGGCGGCAACTCCATCACCGAGGACATCAGCCAGACATGCAGCATATCGATGAAGACAGCCGAACAGCTGAAAATACAGAGGGGCACCTGCATCAGCGAATTCGCGAAAGAGAACCGCATCATCATCAAGGAAGGCGGGATGACCGTCCAGAGCGTGCCGTCCAAGCTTCTCAGTAAGGCCATAGAGGCGAGAATCTGCGAGATACTGGCCACCGTGCGCCACATCATAGAGATTTCCGGATTCAGGACCAAGCTGCGCAGCAGGGCCGTTATCACCGGAGGAAGTGCGAGACTCGGACTTATCCAACTGCTGGCCAAGAACATACTCAACATGGATGTTCGTTTCGCCATGCCCGACAGCACCGTCATCACGGGTAACTCGGCCGAACAGGCTTTCCGTCCCCAGGCTGCTACGGCAGTCGGCCTGATAGTGGAAGGATTCCGCCTTGAGGAGACCAGGCCGCTGCATCAGGACGAGAACAGCGGGCCTGACATACAGCGGCCGTCCGACACATATGCGGACGAGGAACAGAGCCTCTTCGGACCCGATGACATAGAAACAGTCCCCTCCACTGACGAAAAGGGGAAAGACCATGTCCGAAAAGACAGCAACAAAGAACCGAGCAATAAGAAAAAACGCAATTTCAGGGAGATACTCACGACGCTTTTCCCGAGCTCACCTGAGGACGACGACGCATAATATTAAAAACACCGACACATGACAGACTTTTCACTCATGCCCGACGGACTCACCGAGAACAGGGCTACAATCAAAATCATAGGAGTAGGAGGAGGCGGATGCAACGCCGCCAGCAGACTCTACAACGAAGGCATACAGAATGTGGAGTTCATGGTCTGCAACACGGATATAGACGCGCTCAACCTGTCTCCCGTACCCGAGAAAATCATCCTCTACACCAATCAGACCAAAGGCGGCGGAGCCGGCATGGATCCGGTCATAGGACGCAATGCGGCCATCGAGGCAATGGAACAGCTGAAAGCATCCATCGGTGACCACATACAGGTGGTGTTCATCACCGCAGGTATGGGAGGAGGTACCGGCACCGGTGCGGCCCCCGTCATAGCACAGATAGCCCATGAGGCCGGCAAGCTGACAATCGCAGTCCTCACTTATCCGGAGCAGGACAGCCCCGATTTCATGAAAAGAGCATACGAGGGCATCGAGGAGATACGCAAATACACGGACTCCATCATCATCGTGGACAACCAGAAGATGTACGACATCTACGGAGACATGGATGTGCAGTCAGCCCTGGAAAAGGCCGACAATGTGCTCGACACCACTGTCCGCGGCATCTCGGAGATCATCACCAAGCCCGGATACATGAATGTCGACCTGCAGGATGTGAAGACCGTAATGCGCAACAGCGGAATGGCCCTTGTCGGTACGGGACTGGCAAGCGGGGACAACAGGGCTGTCGAAGCCGTGGAGAGAGCCTTCACTTCCCCTCTTCTGAAAGAATTCGACCTGCATACGGCCAAAAAGATACTGGTCAACATCACATACAGCCGCACCACCTCCCTGAAGATGCAGGAGATTGCGGTCATCAACGACTACATCAAGGACTTCACCGGCAACGGCATCACCATGAAGAAGAAAGGACTCGGCATAGACAACCGCCTTGAGGACGGAGAGATATGCGTGACCGTCCTGGCCACCGGATTCAAGATCAACAACACTCCGCCACCCAGCATCATGATGTCCTCAGAGGACGGAGACATCGTCGAGGTGGACGGAAACATATACGAGGACAACTCCATATCCCTCTCTCCCGGATGCACGGACAGCCTGGATGAGAACCTGAGGGAACTGGATACCGACGATATATTCTACTATGAGCCCGGTTGCAGTATCTCCGACCTCCAGAACGAGACCGCCCTGGCCAGAAGAGAAAGGCTCAGAAAAGAGAAAGCCTAATCCACAATAAGCATGGCGTCCCCGTACATACCGAACTTGTAGCCCTCCTTCAGGGCTACACGGTATGCTCTCATCACATTCTCATAACCTCCGAACGACGCAGCTGACATCAGCATGGTAGAGTTGGGCAGATGGAAGTTGGTGACTATCGCGTCAGGTATCGAGAACTGATACGGAGGGAATATGAACTTGTTGGTCCACCCGTCAAAAGGCTTGAGCTGTCTGGTAGTGGTCACCGGAGTCTCTATTGCGCGCACCACCGTAGCGCCCACGGCAATCACCTTGTGACCGGAATTCCTGGCATTGTTGACGGCATCTGCCGTCTCCTCGGAAATGATGACCCTCTCCGAGTCTATCTTGTGCTTGGACAGGTCCTCGACATCCACGCTGCGGAAGTGTCCGAGTCCCATGTGCAGGGTGATGAACCTCGCCTCCACTCCTTTGATCTCCATACGCTTGAATACCTCCCTGCTGAAATGAAGACCGGCTGCCGGAGAAGCCACAGCGCCCTCATGAGCCGCATATATGGTCTGAAAACGGTCAGCGTCAAAAGGCTCCGAATAGATATAGGGGCCTGTGGGCTTCACTGAAGGAAGACCGTCCCTCTCTCTCTGTGCCTGCCTGGCTATGTACACATATTCCGGCACGGGAATCTCACCCATCGAGTACAAGGTGGACTTGAACTCGTCGTAAGGACCGTCAAACAGAAAGCGCAGTGTCCTTCCGCGGGATGTGGTATTGTCTATAACTTCCGCTACAAGTGAGTCGTTCTCTCCGAAATACAGCTTGTTGCCTATTCTTATCTTCCGCGCGGGATCCACAAGTACATCCCAAAGCCGCTGGTCCCTGTTCAGTTCCCTGAGAAGGAACACCACAATCTCGGCCCCCGTCTTCTCCTTGTTTCCCTTAAGTCTCGCAGGGAATACCTTCGTGTCGTTGAACACGAACACATCCCCTTCGTCGCAGTAGTTGATGATGTCCTTGAATATCTTGTGCTCTATGTCTCCGGTGGAGCGGTGCAGTACCAGCATCCTGGACTCGTCCCTGTATTCAGCAGGATAAGGTGCTATATCCTTCCTGATGTCTATGTCGAAATTAAATTGCGAAAGTTTCATACTACCCCTTATACGAAATATTTATCATAAAGTTTCAAAATCCTGTATGGAAAGTGCGTTCTCCACGCGGAAACCTCCGGAGACCGTACGCTCCAAGCCCGTAAGATAGGCTCCGCTGCCCAACGCCGTTCCGAGATCTCTTGCAAAGGACCTGATATATGTGCCTTTGCCGCACTCGATTCTCACCCTGAGCACCGGTGCCTGGTACGAGATAATCTCCGTAGCATAAATATGCACCTTGGCAGCCTTGAGCTCCACCTGCTCCCCCTGACGGACTCTCTCATATGCCCTGACTCCGTCCACATACTTGGCCGAGTACACCGGCGGAAGCTGCATCTGCTCTCCCTCCATCCCGTCGAGAGCCTCACGGATAAGCTCACGGGTGATATGCTCGAAAGGATAGAATGCGTCGGGCTCATGCTCGCAGTCGAACGAAGGCGTGGTAGCGCCGAATGTGACCTCGGCCACATACTCCTTGCGTTCCGCCTGCAATGCCTCCGAGGCCTTGGTCGCCCTGCCCACACAGACCACGAGCACACCCGTAGCCAGCGGATCCAGGGTCCCCGCATGGCCCACCTTCACATTACGGAGACGGTAACGCTTCTGAAGGCCGAACTTGATCTTACGCACCGCATCGGCGGAAGTCCAGCCGTGCGGCTTGTCAATCACCGCCACATAGCCGTCCGGATACACTTCGGGCGACAGGGATGTCCCGGCAGGAGTGCTCCTGTCTATTACGGAATACTGTCCCATCGGCTACCTGCAGGGTATCTTCTGCACTCTCCTGAGATGCCTGCCTCCCTCAAAGGAACTTTCCAGGAACTTCCTGACTATCTTCTTGGCCAGGTCAACCGGGATAAAACGGGCTGGAAGCGAGAGGACATTGGCGTCATTGTGCTGACGGGCCAGGGCGGCCAGCTCCTCATTCCAGCATAAGGCGGCCCTGACTCCCTGATGTTTGTTGAGAGTCATGCTGATGCCGTTGCCGGAACCGCAAAGCGCTATGCCGAGAGACACCTCCCCTTTTTCCACACTCTCCGCAAGGGGATGGGCCACATCGGGATAATCCATGCTCTCGGACGAATAAGTGCCGAAGTCCTTAACCTGATAACCGAGCTCTCCGAGGTACTTCCTGAGCTCTTCCTTCATTTCGAAGCCTGCATGATCAGATGCTATTCCTAACATAATGGCAATGAATTAAAATAAAGCGGCAAAATTAGAAAAAATGAATATATTTGCAGACAAAATTCTCATTAAAAATGGAAAAAGGCAGAGTTCTCGTCACCGGAGCGGCCGGATACATCGGCTCACACACTGTAGTCGAGCTCGTAAACGCGGGCTATGAAGTAATAGGAGTTGACAATTTTTCCAATTCATCCCCCGACATGCTGAAAGGCGTGGAAAAAATCACCGACAGGAAGATCCCGTTCATGCAGCTGGACTGCAGCGACAGGGAGCAGTTCGCAAAGGTATTCGAGCAGTATCCGGACATCGCCGCATCCATACATTTCGCGGCATACAAGGCCGTCGGAGAGAGCGTGCAGCAGCCAATAAAGTATTTCGAGAACAACCTCCGGTCCCTGCTCTGTCTTACCGAACTGTCCGTCAAGGACGGCAGGGAAAGAGGCATCGTGTTCTCATCATCATGCACGGTCTACGGAGAGCCTGACCCCGAGAATCTTCCTATAAGCGAAAACGCACCTGTAAAACCGGCGACATCACCTTACGGACGCACCAAGCAGATGTGCGAGGACATACTCCGCGACTGCGTCACGGCCTATCCCTCACTCAGGGTGACCGCACTCAGATATTTCAACCCCATAGGCGCCCATCCCTCGGCTCTCATCGGAGAAATGCCCGTCGGCGTACCCCAGAACCTTGTGCCGTACATCACGCAGACAGCCGCCGGCATCCGCAAGGAGCTCAAGATATTCGGCAACGACTACCCTACTCCGGACGGCACCTGCATCCGCGACTACATCTATGTATGCGACCTGGCCAAGGCCCATGTGGCGGCCGTGGACAGGATGCTCCGGACCGACGGCTCCGACAGATACGCGATATTCAATTTGGGAACCGGCACCGGACTCTCCGTCCTGCAGCTGGTCAACCACTTCATATCCGCAACCGGCGTAAGCCTGCCCTACAGCTTTGCACCCCGCAGGGCCGGAGACATCATAAAGGTCTGGGCCGACCCACGGAAAGCCAACCGGATATTAGGATGGAAGGCCGACACCCCGATAGACGATGTTCTCCGCTCCGCCTGGGCCTGGGAAAAGAAAGTCAGGGGCATACGATAGTCCCGTATCCACAATGAAAAGCCGCACAGAAAAAGCAGCCCTCGAACTGCTCACAAAGGAAGACGAGCGTTACCGCCTGACACGAATGGGATTCATCCAGGATGTGTCACTGGAGTCGGCACGGCTTGCCTCGAAGTTCCCCCGTGCGGACGGAGAGACTTTTTCCGAATGGAAGACACGCTGTCTCAGCGGATACTACAGGGACAGGGGATTCAAGACATTCTGCGGCAGTCATGCCGGTGGCTCCGAGTTCAAGGAAGCCGTACTCCGGCTCTTCAGAATGTGTCTGAAAGCCGTTTCCGCAACTGCTGAACGCACCCTTACGGACAGATACCTGGCCCCTGACAACGATACGGTCTCCTATGCCATGCCGGACAGTCTTTTCGAGGACATCTATTCAAGGAGCCTTGCTCCGCGGATTCCCTTCGAGTCCCCGTCAGCAATGGAATCCGCATGCCTCGGCATCGCCAAGGAAAGATTTCCGGAGGAGGAAAAGGAAATTATCCGCAGGATGCAGGACAACGAGCGCCTCTATTGGGAAAAATTCTACATAAAGCTCAGACCTGTCACAGCCGCTGTCTGTTACCAGATTTCCGGCATAAGCGGAGACAGCAACACGCACGACATCTGGAGCGACACCTGCATGTCGGTCAACAGGGCCGTGGTCGACCGCAGGCTGAAGGAACCGGTGGACGCCAAGGCCGTCATATCCTACTCCGTAGGCGTGCTCAAGAACAAAAACAAGGAGCTTCTGCGGCTAAAGGCCAGGACTCCGGCAGACATAGACACTCTCCAGTACAGGCTTACCGAGGATGACGAGGAGAAATATTTCAACAATCCTGTCACTTCCCCCTCGAATTTTCCGTCACAAAATGCGGACCTGAGCACTTATATTGACTTCACTGACAAAGACTCCGTCCAGGGATACTTCATTGTCATCCTTTACAACAAGGAGCATCCGCTGCACGACGGGCTGATAAAAGGATACGAGGACAAGGTTGAAAGGATGTTTGAGCACTATATTGACGGACTGTCCTATGAGGAGATTGTCGCACGGCACTACGGTATCAGGGAGGGGAAGGAAGCCGCCCGGCAGTGCGCGAGGCTCCGTCAGGAGATCAAGCGGCTCAAGAAAAGTCTTTGGGACAGATTCAACAAGATGACCGAACAGTACAGATGAACAGGCATACGGACCATATAGACACGGACACACTGGCGAAGTACTTCCTCAACTGCCTTCCGAGAGAAGAGGAGACCGCCGTGCAGGAACACCTGTGTTCCTGTCCCGAGTGCTCGGCAAGGCTCGAGGCGCTGAGGAAACTGCGTGGTGCCATGAGCGACGACAGCGGACAGAGGCGGCCCGGAGTATTGTTCCGCGTACTGCGCTCCGGCTGGACAAAGGCGGCCGCAGCCGTAATCATAGTGGCCGGTATCGGATTCCTCACGGCACGATCCGTCCGCGACAGGAGCGGTATCGTGGAGCACAGTCTTAATCCGGGGATGGAGAACAAGGACAACATACTGTCGGTCGACACATTCGACAAAGCCGACTCGGCCTACTACAAGGAGAAATACGGAGAGGATTTTAAACTCTGACATTTTTTTAAAAACATGTTTTTCATCCCGGATTCTCATACTTCCGGGATTCTGTATTCCAGGAAGGCTATCTTTGCCCGTACATGGAATACGACGAGACAGTTTACGCATGCGCCATCAACCGGATATTCAACTACAACTGCCGTGACGCAAGGATCATCACAGAGCACTTCGCCTCCCCGGGAGAACTGTTCTCCCTCACGGAAAGCGAGCTGCACGGGCATATCCGGAGACAGGAATACATAGACGCGGTCACTTCGCCCGCGACTCTGCGGGATGCTGCCGAAGAGGTACGCTGGGCCAGGGAGCACGGCATACATATAATATATATTAACGACAGAGAATATCCGGCAAGGCTCAGGGAATGCCCCGACGCACCTACAGTACTGTTTCTGAAAGGTACATCCGGCCTCAATCCGGCAAGGGCCGTAGCGATAGTGGGCACGCGGAAGGCCACATCCTACGGCAGGGAGCAGTGCCGCGCCATCATCACGCGTCTCGCTGCCCTTTCCGTAAAACCTGCAATCATAAGCGGCCTGGCCTACGGCATAGACATCTGCGCACATCTCACTGCCTTGGAATGCGGACTGGAGACCATAGCCGTATTGCCGACCGGACTCGACCGCATCTATCCGGCGGCACACCGCCGCCACGCCATAGAGATCCTGCATCACGGTGGCCTGGTGACGGACTTTCCCAAAGGCTCGAGTCCGCAGCCCGTCACATTCCTCAGACGCAACCGCATCATAGCCGGCATGTCCGACGCGGTACTGCTGATAGAGTCCGCAGCTAAAGGCGGAGGCATGATAACAGCGTCACTCGCCCAGTCCTACTCCAGGGAAGTATTCGCCCTACCCGGACGGACAACAGACCCATACTCTGCCGGGTGCAACGCACTTATCAGGGACAACGCAGCCTCCATCATCTCCGACCCTTCCTGGCCGGCCAAGGCCCTCGGATGGGAAGACGCTGACAATGAGACTAATAAAGACAGACTTCAAAAAATCTTTGACACAAGCGACTACATCAAACGGAATATTTTATTAGCTTTAGCCGCTGATTCGTCCGTCGACCGGGACATCATCATCGCCAAATCCGGTGGAGACCCCGCACAAGTATTGCCCAGACTCACCGAGATGGAGATGGACGGCCTCATCAGGACGGACGCACATGGAAACTACAGCTTGACACACAGATGACCGACACACATACCCACCTGTACGACGAAGCATTCGACGAAGATTTTCTTCAGGCACTCGACTGGGCCGGAGAAGCCGGGGTAGGGCACTTCATCTTCCCTGGCATAGACTCGTCCTCCTACGACGCTATGATAAGACGGGCGTCCCAGGCCCCGGACAGAATAAGCACAGCCGTCGGCCTTCACCCCACATCCGTAGACAGCAACTGGAAGAATGAGCTCGCTTTCGTCGAGAACAGACTCGCCGAAGGAGGCTGGTGCGCCGTGGGCGAGATAGGCCTGGACAGACACTGGTCAGACGCATTCTTCCGTGAGCAGACAGAAGTGTTCCGCACTCAGATGCTCTGGGCCTCGGAAACCGGTCTCCCCGTAATCATCCATGTCAGGGAAGCGCACGATACGGTTTTCAGCATACTTGACTCGCTGAGAGAAAAAGGGATACGGATGCGAGGCGTCTTTCACGCTTTCTCCGGCAGTCCGGAGACATACCGGAGAATCAGAAGCTACGGATGCTTCAGGATAGGAATCGGAGGAGTGCTCACCTACAGGAACGCAGGCATAGCCGACACGGTAAGGGACATCCCTATTGAGGACATCGTACTTGAGACGGACTCTCCGTGGCTCACTCCCGTTCCTCACCGCGGAAAACGCAACGAGTCAGCCTACCTGGCAATCATAGCAGCAAGACTTGCCGGGATAAAGGGACTGAGCGTAGAAGAAGTGGACCGCATAACCACCGACAATGCAAGACAGTTATTCAACCTCAAATAATACAGCATGAAAAACGACACTTCCATCCTGCTCGTCTACACCGGAGGTACCATTGGCATGAAACAGGACCCGGTATCCTTCGACCTCAGGCCGTTTGACTTCTCACAGATACTCGAGGAGATGCCGGAACTGAAAAAGTTCGGATACAGGATAGACACCTACTCCTTCGACCCCGTCATCGACTCATCGGATGTGGACACAGGTTTTTGGATCAGGCTCACCGGGCTTATCGAGGAGAACTACAACAGGTATGACGGATTCGTCATACTGCACGGAACAGACACGATGTCCTTTACCGCCTCGGCCCTGAGCTTCATGCTTGGAGATATCACCAAGCCGGTAATCCTCACAGGCAGCCAGCTGCCCATCGGCATGCTGCGCACCGACGGCAAGGAGAACCTCATATCCTCCATAGAGATTGCCGCATCCAAGGACAAGGACGGACACCCGATGGTGCCCGAGGTATGCATCTACTTCGAGAGCCAGCTTTATAGGGGCAACCGCACGACCAAATACACAGCCGAGAACTTCCGGGCATTCCGTTCGGCCAATTACCCCGTCCTGGCCGAGGCCGGCATACACATAAAGTACAACACATCCTTCATCCGCTACCCCGACAACTGGGACAGGCCCCTGAAAGCCTGCTGCAAACTCGACCCGTCTGTACTGATTATCAAGATTATCCCAGGCATGAGACAATCAGTCCTCGAATCCCTTACGCAGACACCCGGCATCCGGGCAATCATCCTGGAGACTTTCGGCTCCGGAAACGCGCCCTCAGGCAAATGGTTCACGGACTGCATAAAAAAAGCCATAGACCGCGGTCTGATAGTCCTGAACATAACACAATGTCCGGCCGGGAGGGTGGATATGGACGCCTACTCCACCGGAAAAGCCCTTAAAAACATAGGCGTCACCGGAGGCGGAGACTGCACCACAGAGGCCGCAGTTGCGAAGCTGTTTTTTTTATTAGGCCAATACACTGATAATAAAGATGTTGAATTTTTTCTCAAAAAAAATATTAGAGGAGAGCTGACAGAAGTGTAGATTTTATGAAAAATAATTTCTAATTTTGGCGGTAATTTTCAAGGAGAGGTGGCCGAGTGGTCGAAGGCGCACGCCTGGAAAGTGTGTAAGCTCCAAAAGGGCTTCGCGGGTTCGAATCCCGCCCTCTCCGCAGACACATTTTAAAAATTGTTTATTATTAACTAATCAAAAATTGTATGAAAAAAATTTTCATGTTTTTGGCAGTTATGGGTCTTATGACTTTCTCTGCTCAATACGCATCTGCTCAGGAGGGCGATTCCCTCGCTACCACAGACTCGTCCGAACTGGTAGCCTTTGAGCCCATGGATGAGGCCACTGTGGAAGAAGCACCCGCCGAGGCTCCCATACATCAGGAAATCAAGAGACTGTTCATCGAGGGTGGTGCAGGCTTCATGGCCACCATCATCGCTTGCCTTGTATTCGGTCTTGCTGTCGCAATCGAGAGAATCATCTACCTCAACCTCGCCAGCACCAACACCGAGAAACTTCTCAAGAAAGTCGAGGACGCTCTTAACAAAGGCGGTATCGAAGCAGCTAAGGATGTATGCCGCAACACCCGCGGTCCTGTAGCATCCATCTTCTACCAGGGTCTGCTCAGATACGACCAGGGCGCAGAGGAAGTCGAGAAATCCATCACATCATACGGTTCCGTCCAGATGGGACGTCTTGAGGGAGGCCTCTCATGGATTACTCTCTTCATCGCCGTTGCACCTATGCTCGGATTCATGGGAACTGTGATCGGTATGATTCAGGCATTCGATGAGATTCAGGCAGCCGGTGACATCAGCCCGACCCTCGTTGCAGGAGGTATGAAAGTCGCCCTTATCACCACCGTCGGCGGTCTTATCGTTGCCATCATCCTTCAGATACTTTACAACTACCTGATCTCGAAAGTTGACTCTATCGTCCTTTCCATGGAAGATTCTTCCATAGCTCTCGTAGATATGATCGTAAAATATCAGAATAAGTAATTATGTCAAAATTCGCAAAAGTATTAGAAATAATCCTGCTGGTAGTCTCGCTGGTGGGCCTGGTAGCGTTCTTCATCTTCAACTCGAAGACCGGACTCTACACTGTCGCCAACGAGGCAGAGGCACTTGCAACGACCGGACTGCTTGACATGGTGCTCTTCTGGGCCTATGCTCTTGTTATCGCAGCACTGGTTCTCGTTGTCATCCTGTCTCTGGTAAACATAGCCGGCAACAAGAGATCCCTCAAGAGGACGGCTGTCACTCTCGTCATAGCCATCGTACTCGTGGGAGCATCTTACCTGCTGGCCAGCGGAGATCCCATTGCCGTCAATATGGCCGTGCAGCCTACCGACGCAACTCTCAAGATGACCGATACCCTGCTCAACCTGAGCTACGCACTGGTCGTAATCGCTATTCTCGCCTTGATTTGGGGCAGCTTAAGAAATCTTATACGCAATCGATAATTAACTATGGCATCTAAGAAAACACCTGAAATTAACGGAGGTTCGATGGCGGACATATCGTTCCTGATGTTGATTTTCTTCCTGATGGTGAGTACGATGGATCCCGAGACCGGACTTTCGCGCCGTCTCCCTCCCATGCCTGCTGACAACGCGCAGGTGGAGGACCTGAAGGTCAACCGTCGTAATATGCTTGATGTGAAGATCAACTCCAGAAACGGCGTTATGGCAGGCGGCAAAGTTATTCTCTCGGATGCAGACCTTGAAGAAATCGTAATTGAGTTCCTCACCAATCCCTCTGACCGCACTGACCTTCCTTCGAAGACAGTGAAGTATATCGAGGCTTGGGGGCGCGAATGGCCGGTTTCCGACGGTGTGATATCCCTGCAGAACGACAGGCAGAGCAGCTACAGCAAATATGTCGAGATTCAGAACATTCTGGTCAGGGCCATCAACAAGGTCAGGGATGATTTCTCGATTGCCCACTTCGGAAACGTGTATAACGAACTGAATGCCGAAGAACAGGAAATCGTAAGGGAAGCTGTCCCGAACCGTGTCTCCGAGGCTGAACCGTTGGATGTAACTAAACAATAATTAAGGAGGCAATATGGCTAAATTTATACGAAAAGGTGACAAGGGAACTCCCGGAATCAACACAGCGTCCCTCCCGGACATCGTGTTCATGATTCTCATGTTCTTCATGGTCTCCACCAGCATGCGCCAGACAGACCGTATGGTGAATGTAAGGCTGCCTGAGGCCTCTGAAGTCATCCGTTTGGAAAGGAAGGACCTTTCGTCCTACATATTCATCGGTACCCCATCCCTGCAATATCAGAAAGAGTACGGTACAGACTCCCGTATCCAGCTCAACGACTCGTTTAGGACCGTAAAGGACATCAGTGACTTCGTCGCTGCTGAACGCGAGGCCCTCAGCGAGGCAGACCGTGAGCTGATGACCATCTCGCTCAAGATCGATGAGAATACCCGTATGGGTATCGTAACCGATGTGAAGCAGGAACTGCGCCGCTGCTCAGCACTGAAGATAATGTATGCAGCAAGAAAGACTGTCACACACTGACAATCTCTGCTGACCATTTGAAAATGGGTGCCTCATGCTTAGTGGGACACCCATTTTTAACTAAATATCAAATATGAAAAAGACACTGAACATCATCCTGCTCCTGCTCCTGCCGCTGATAGCCGCAGCACAGGCTCCGAAAGCCAAATATGTATTCTATTTCATAGGAGACGGCATGGGCTTCACTCATGTCTCAGCATCCGAATACTATAATGGCTGGTCGGAAGATGTTTTCGACAGCCGTCCGCTGTCATTCTCCACATTTCCGGTACTGGGCCGGGCGGTTACCCGTTCCGCCTCCAATCTCATAACGGACTCGGCAGCCGCCGGGACGGCCCTCTCGACCGGTTCAAAGACCAATAACGGAATGCTGGCCACAGCACCCGATTCAACTACCATACTTGAAAGTATATCATACAAGATACACGATGCGGGATTCAAGGTCGGCATCTCTTCCACAGTGGGACTCAACCACGCCACTCCCGCCGCCTTCTACGCCCACGACATCGACCGCAACAACTATTACGACATAGCCTCAAGGCTTCCGGCCACAGGATTCGAGTTCTTTGCCGGAGGCGGGCTCATCGAAAGCTGCGGAAAGGAAGGCAACCTGCCCTCTGTCTACACATCGATTGAAAAAGCCGGCTATACCATAGCTGAGGGCATGGATGAATTCCTCAGCATGAAAAACGGAGCAGAGAGAATGATGCTGCTTCAGGACAACGGCCGGTCCAGGACAGAGCTGCCGTACGCAATAGACATGACTGGGGATGACATGAGCCAGGCCGACCTGGTCCGCGCCTCCATAGACTTCCTGTATGAGGAGGACGGTCCTGGATTCTTCATCATGTCCGAATCCGGCAGGATCGACTGGGCCAGTCATGCCAACGATACCAAGACCGCGATACTCGAGACACTCAGCCTTTCTGACGCTGTCGCAGCGGCACTGGAATTCTACAATGAACATCCCGACGAGACACTTATCGTCGTTACGGCCGATCACGAGACCGGTGGTCTTACCCTTGCCTGGAACGAGGGATACAACTTGTTTTTCGACAGGATCGGATGGATTGACAGCTCCAAGGACAAGGTAAATGAAGAAGGGAAGGAGGATATGGCCGAAGCCTCGCACGAGGCGCATATCGGCTGGACCACCAAGGACCACTCCGGAACCGATGTCCCCGTATTCGCCATCGGAGCAGGCAGCGTACTCTTCTCCGGACATATGGACAACACGGAGATTCCGCAGAAGATATGCAAAGCTATGAACATAACATTTTAAACACACAATATCATGACAATCAAGAGACAGAGAGTATCAGAACTGCTCAAGGAGACCCCGGGCAAGGAAGTACTGGCCAAGGGATGGGTAAGAACAAAAAGGGGTAACAAGAACATAGTGTTCATCGCGCTCAACGACGGCTCTACCATAAACAATATACAGATCGTATGCGACTTCACCAATTTCACGCCTGACGAGACTTTCAAGGACATCACAACAGGCTCAAGCATTGCCGTGACCGGAAAACTGGTTGAATCCGTGGGAAGCGGTCAGAAGGTTGAGATTCAGGCATCCAGAATAGAGCTTTACGGCACGGCCGACCCCGAGAAATACCCCCTTCAGAAAAAGGGCCACAGCATGGAGTTCCTGCGCGAGATAGCGCACCTGCGCCCCCGTACCAACACATTCGGAGCCGTGCTCCGAATCCGTCACGCAATGGCGTTTGCTATACACAAATACTTCAACGACAGAGGTTTCTACTATCTGCACACACCTATAATCACTGCATCTGACGCAGAGGGTGCGGGTGCGATGTTTCAGGTCACCACTCTTGACATCTCCAACCCTCCCCGTAAAGAAGACGGCAAGGCAGACTTCTCACAGGACTTTTTCGGCCGCCATACCAACCTGACCGTCAGCGGACAGCTTGAAGGCGAGCTGGGAGCGATGGCTCTCGGCAATATCTACACATTCGGACCCACTTTCAGGGCCGAGAACTCCAACACTCCAAGGCATCTGGCAGAGTTCTGGATGATAGAGCCGGAGATGGCCTTCGCCGAGATAGACGAAAACATGGATGTGGCCGAGGACTTCATCAAGTACCTGGTGCGCTACGCACTCGACAACTGCATGGATGACTTGATCTTCCTCAACAACATGATAGACAAGGGACTCATCGAAAGGCTCAAGGGTGTGGTCAATACAGATTTCGTACGCATGACCTACACTGAAGCCATTGATATTCTCGTAAAATCCGGAGCGAAATTCGAATATCCCGTATCGTGGGGTGTTGACCTGCAGAGCGAGCATGAGCGCTACTTAGTGGAGCAGCATTTCGGCAAGCCTGTAATCCTTACAGACTACCCCAAGGACATCAAAGCCTTCTACATGAAACAGAACGATGACGGCAAGACTGTCCGCGGCATGGATGTGCTTTTCCCCAAGATCGGCGAGATTATAGGCGGTTCCCAGCGAGAGGAGTCCTACGACAAGCTCATGAACCGCATCAACGAACTGCACATGGATATGACGAACCTGTGGTGGTATATAGACACCCGCAGATTCGGCACGGCTCCCCACAGCGGCTTCGGCCTCGGCTTCGAGCGTCTGCTGCTGTTCGTCACCGGCATGGCCAATATCCGTGATGTGATTCCGTTCCCGAGAACTCCCAAGTCCGCGGAATTCTAAACCTGCCGGCCATGCTGACCATAGGTATAGCCGGCGGTACCGGTTCCGGAAAGACCACCGTCGTCCATAAGATTTCGGAGCATTTCAGTCAGGGTGAGGTCGTCGTTGTCCCTCAGGACTCCTACTACAGGGACAACAGCGACATTCCCCTGCTGGAAGACCGGCAGAAACTCAACTTCGACCACCCTGACGCCATAGACTTCGACCTGCTCATACAGCAGTTGGGGGAGCTTCAGCACGGCAGGCCGATAGAACAGCCTATCTACTCCTATCTCACCTGTACCCGTTCAAAGGAGACACTAACAGTCAATCCTGCGCACATAATCATCGTGGAAGGCATTCTCATCTTCACGGACCCGAAACTCCGCAGGATGCTGGACATCCTGGTGTTCGTGGACGCCGATCCCGACGACAGACTCGTCAGGGTCATTTCCAGGGACACTCTCGAGCGCGGCAGGGATGTAGGTAAGGTCATAGACAGATACGAGAAGACCCTCAAGCCCATGCACCTGCAGTTCATCGAACCGACTAAGCGGTACGCCGACCTGATACTGCCCCAGGGCGGACACAACCAGGTGGGCATAGACATGCTGATAGCGACCATTGAAAACCATCTCAAACATAATTGACAGACTGCTGCGCCTGCTCAGGATTGACAGCGATGACAAGGCAGGACTTTACCTGACCGTCATCGTTCACCTTGTCGCAGTCATCATCCTGCTGTCCTGGTCCATACATACGCAGATCCGAAAGGATACATCTTTCCTGATCGACTTCTCCGCCCAGGAGGAACTGGAAAGGCAGGACGAACAGGCCCGTATGAGGGAAAGCGTCAGCGAAGAGCTCGATGCAGAGATTGCGCAGATGCTCGGCAGAGCCTCGCGGCAGGACTCCAGGAGCATTCGCAATGTGGCCGTGGACGCATCAGAACCACTGAAGGATGACCGGCACGAACACCCTGAAGACATCTACAAGGAAGCCAAGGAACTGCAGGAACGCCTCGACCAGTCCCGCAGGGAAGCCGAAGCAGCCTCGGACGACCGGGACAATGTCGCCATAGAAGACAAGGGCAGCCGGACTTCCGACAAAGAGTCCTACAAAGGACCGTCCGTCATATCCTACACACTTGACGGACGCAAGGCAATGAGTCTGCCGGTACCGGCCTACAAATGCCTCGGAGGGGGGGATGTGGCAGTAAGTATCATAGTCAACCGCAAGGGATATGTCATGGGCACAGCCATCATAGAAAGCGTATCCTCCACGGACCAGTGCCTGCGGGACTATGCTCTGCGGGCAGCATCCCGTTCCAGGTTCACAGCCTCTCAGGACGCCCCTGAGCGTCAGCACGGAGAGATCGTATATCGGTTCATCGCCCAATAAATTCCCGGAACTGCCCATGCGGCATATTCTTTGCAGCATCACTCCCTATCTGATTAATAGGTTATTAAATATACTAACAAGATGGATAATCCACTAAGTATCATGTCCGTATCCGTTGCCGTACTTTTAGCGGCCGTGACAGTCTCCGGATGCTGTTCCGGGGAAACGGAAAGCAAGGAAACCGTTGTTCCCAATGTCAGGACAGCCGTTGCTGAAAGCATAGGCACCACCAGAACCGTATCGTACCCCGGCCGGCTGCAGGCAGCAAGGGATGTGAATCTGTCTTTCAGGGTTGCCGGGCCTGTAGCCGCCGTGCATTTCCGCGAAGGACAGCATGTAAACCGGGGGGATACCTTGGCGGAGATAGAGGAACGCGACTATGCTGTCCAACTGGCCGCTACTACAGCCCAGTACGAACAGGTGAAAGCCGAGGCCGGCAGGGTCATTGAGCTCTCAGACCGCGGCAGCGCGACTCAGAACGACTACGATAAGGCCCGTTACGGCCTCGAACAGATAACCGCCCTCTATCACGCCCATCAGAACGCCTTGAACGACACGAAGATGCTCGCTCCATTCGACGGATATGTCCAGCAGGTACTCTTCGAGGCGGGCGAGACAGTAGGCGCCGGTATGCCCGTGATAACGCTCATAAGTGACGGCGCACCGATTGTAAAAGTGGACATACCTGCCGCTGACTTCGTCAACATAGACCGGACCGTACGCAGCTGGTGTACGGTGGATGTCTTTCCAGACAGGACATTTGAGCTCAGACTCATCGACATAACCAAGAAGGCCAACCTCAACCAGCTGTTCACTGCCCGCTATGCGCTGCTGCCGGCAGCAGACGGAACCATGCCCAACCCCGGCATCAGTGCCGGAGTCTGTATCGAATACCGCACGGATGATGAGGCTTCGGTAAGCATTCCGGCCACAGCCCTCTTCGAGGAGAACGGGCAAAGCTGTGTATGGGTGGTGACTCCTGAAAATACTGTGACAAGAAGACATGTAACGGCAGGCATTCTGGACCGGGACGGAAACGCCCGCATCATGTCCGGACTGAAAGCCGGAGAGACAATAGTGTCGGCCGGCACCCGGTCACTGAAGGAGGGAGCTCAGGTCAAAATACTCCCCGGCAAGTCATCCACCAATCCGGGTAATCTTCTGTAAAGCGCAGCAGCCATGAACATAGCAGAATACGCCTTGAAAAACAAAATTCTTGTCGTAGCGGTGCTTATCTGCCTCATTATAGGCGGAGCCTTCGCCTATAACAGCATGAGCAAGCTCGAGGACCCGGAGATCAAGGTCAAGGTAGCCGTGGTGGCCGCCGTCTATCCTGGAGCTACGGCATACGAGACCGAGCTGGAGGTCACCCTGCCGCTCGAGGAGGCCATCCGAAAAATGAGCGAGGTTGGAACTGTGGCATCACAGTCTTTCGATGACATGGCCATAATCACGGTCACCCTCAAGACCACGACCCCCGACTCCGACACCCAGCAGGAGTGGGACATGCTCCGCCGCAAGGTCAATGACACCAAAGCTTCCCTTCCGGCCTCTGCCCAGGTCATGGTAATGGACGACTACGGAGATGTCTACGGCATGTTCTACGCCCTGACATTCGACGGATACGAATATGATGAGGCAGGACGCTACGCCGACATGATATGCCGGGAAATCAGCAATATCGAAGGGGTGGCCAAGGCCATCACCTACGGAGAGCGCACCCGCTGCGTGAACATCGACATGAAGGCCGACCGTATGGCCAACCTCGGAGTACACCCGACCGAACTGCTGACCACCCTCAACTCCCAGAACTCCGTCATCTACTCCGGATATTTCGACACACCGGACAGAAGAATGAAGATAGAGATGGGGGATGCTTATGAGAGTATCGACGACATCAGGAACCTCATCATCCAGGGTCATGAGGATGACCAGCTCAAGCTCTCCGATGTGGCCGACATCACCTACGGTTACCAGACCCCGGTACGCAACTCCATGAAATACGACGGACAGCCGTCCATCGGCCTGCTTATATCCGCCGAATCCGGCACTGACATCATCAAGATAGGCAAGGAAGTAGAATCCAGACTTGAGGAGATCAAGGCCGAATCCATACCCACAGGCATGGAGTTCCACAAGGTATTCTTCCAGCCCGAAATAGTCAGCGGATCCATCAACACATTCATCATCAACCTTATCGAGTCAATACTCATAGTCATCCTCCTGCTAATGCTGACTATGGGATTCCGCAGCGGAGTCATCATAGCCACCAGCCTGGTGGTGATAGTCTTCGGCTCGTTCTTCATACTGGACATGATGGACGGCACACTCCAGAGGGTATCCCTCGGCTCGTTCATCGTAGCGATGGGCATCCTGGTGGACAATGCAATAGTGATAGTGGACGGCATACTCGTGGACATGAAGCGGGGAATACCCAAGCCACAATGTCTGACCAACATCTGCAAAAAGACGGCCATGCCCCTGCTCGGAGCCACCGTTATCGCCATACTGGCATTCTTCCCGATATTCATGTCCCCGGACATGGCAGGAACCTATGTGAGGGACCTCTTCATCGTCTTAGCCGTCTCCCTGCTGCTGAGCTGGGTGCTGGCCCTAACTCATGTTCCGGTCCACTGCGACCTTACCCTACGCTATCCCAAAGGCAGCGGCACCGCCACTGAGAACAAAGACCCGTTTGACTCTAAAATATACCGCTGGTTCCGCCGCGTGCTGGACCATGTACTCTCCCATCGCCTCATCGCCGTCGGCATAGCCGTCATCCTGGTGCTCGGCAGCGTATGGTGCTATCAGTACATTCCCCAGATGTTCTTCCCCGACATGGCCTACAACCAGCTCTACATCGAGTACCGCATGCCCGAGGGCACCGCTCCCGGTAAGGTGGAAAAAGACCTGGAAGAGATAGAGGCGTACATCCGCCAGGACGACAATGTCAACCATGTGGTCACTTCGCTGGGCGGTACTCCGGGACGGTACTGCCTGGTCCGGGCCATCGCCGACCCGTCGCTGAGCTACGGAGAACTGATCATCGATTATGAGGATTACGACAAAATGATAGAGAGCATCCCGAAGATGCAGAAGGAGCTGATGGCCGCATACCCGGATGCCTATGTCAGAGTCAAGCAGTACAACCTGATGTACCGCCCCTACCCCGTCGAGGCCATGTTCCAGGGACCTGATCCAGCCGTGCTCAAGAATCTCTGCGCCCAGGCCCGCGCCATCATGGAGGAGAGCGATGCCACATGGCTGGTAACGGACGACTGGTCACCGAAAGTGCCTGCCGTCAAGGTCGAATATGACCAGGCTGCAGCCCGACAGGCCGGCATATCCCGCAGCGCCGCCGGCATATCGGTCATGGCCGCCGCAGAGGGTATACCCTGCGGAACTCTCAACGACGGAGCCGAGAGACTCGGCATCTACATCCGCAGCACCGGCATGGACGGCGAACCGGTTGGCGACATAGGCAATGCCCCTGTATGGGGTCTGCTGCCGTCCGTATCCTCAGTGGCGAACATGGAAACGGTCCAGGGGGTAATGACCGGAACTACCGGAAGAGAGGATATCATCGGTGCATTGGTGCGACCGCTTCCCCTGAACAGCGTCACCTCCGGCACCGTTGTCGAATGGAACGAGCCCAAGATCTGCCGGTACAACGGGCAGAGAGCCATCAAGGCCCAGTGCAACAACACCGCCGGATATACGGCGGCACAGGCCCGCGACGCCATTAAGGACCGGATAGAGGCCATTGAGCTGCCCGACGGCTACACGCTCACCTGGCTGGGTGAGTACGATGCCAGCCGGCAGTCCACCCGTTACCTTTTCAAGTACTTCCCGCATGCGATAGTGGTCATGCTGCTGATCATGATAGCCCTGTTCAAGGACATCAAAAAGCCGCTGATCATAGTCTGCTGCCTGCCCTTGGTGGCCATCGGCATAGTCTTCGGCATGCTGGCCGCCGGCATGAGCTTCGGCTTCGTGGCCATGGTCGGCTGCCTGGGCATCATCGGCATGATGATCAAGAACGGCATAGTCCTCATCGACGAGATAGACCGGCAGCTAAGCTTAGGCGCAGAGCCATACAAGGCCGTAGTCGACTCCACCCTGTCCCGTCTGCGGCCCGTGATGATGGCTTCGATGACTACAGTCTTAGGCATGGCGCCCCTGCTCTTCGACCCGCTCTTCGGCTCGCTGGCGGTGACCATCATGGGAGGACTGACGGTGGGCACCCTGATTACCCTCGTATTCCTGCCCGTACTGTACTCATTGTTCTTCAAGATTAAAAAGGCCTGACATGAGACATATATCACATATCATAACAACAGCGGCCATTCTGAGCACGGCATTCATCACTTTATCGGCTCAGCCTCAGACCAGATATCTGACCCTTGAGGAATGCCGCACCATCGCACTGGACAGCAGTGCAGTATTGCGCAATGCACGGCTGATGGAAGAGAAAACGGAGCTGGACCGTAAATCCGTCATCACCAATTTCCTGCCCAAATTCTCCGCCTATGGCCTCTACCTCTGGACATCGAGCTCTTTCGACTACAATTTCAGCGGAGGCGCCCTTCCCGTATACAAGAATGTCTACGGCAACCTCGTTCCTGATGTGATGACCGATGCGGCCGGAAACATAGTCTATAACAACGGCATTCCCGTATTCAACCAATATGCCGTCATTCCTCCGATGACTCTTTCCGTAGACCTGGCCAATACCGTCACGGCCGGGATCTCGGCCACTCAGCCCGTATTCATGGGCGGCAAAATTATTTCAGGATACCGCATGGCCGACATCGGGGCCGGAATGGCCGGACTCAACACATCCCTGAAAAGCGCGGAGACCATAGTATCTGTTGACGAGGCATACTGGCTGCATGTCAAGACATGCAGGCTGCTGGAGGCAGCCGAAAGCTTCAGCAGCACGGTGGACAGCATGTATTCCTTCGTGGAGAATGCCATCGATGTGGGCATGGCCACATCAACGGATCTGCTGAAAGTCGAGGTACAGCGCAACAACGCCCTTCTGGCTCTTACCAAAGCCCGTAACGGATACAGGCTGTCAATGATGAATCTGTGCCATATACTCGGCCTGCCGTTGACGACCCAGATAGAGGTGGACCAAAGCGGATTCGACATGGACAGCACCGCGGTCCTGATCGGGGCGGAGTCACAGCTTCCCCTACAGGACACTGTGGAGAACCGGGCTGATTACCGTCTGCTGGCCGCACAGGCAGAACTCAAACGGCGCAACATAGACTTCGTACGCTCCGACTACCTGCCTCAGCTCGGCGTGACGGCCAGCTACGGATACACTTACGGGCTGAAGCTTCAGGACGAGGTGCTGCTCAACCAGACCGGATTCACCGTCATGGCGACACTGAAAGTACCCATCTTTGCCTGGGGAGAAGGATATCTCAAAGTCCAGTCCGCAAAAAAGGAATACGAGATGGCTCTCAGCGAGCTCGGACGACTTGAGGGGCTCATGGAGCTGGAAGCAGCACAGAGCCGTTACGCGGTAAGCGAAGCCGCCTTGAAAGTGAGCATGGCGCGCAGTTCCCTGAAAAGCGCGGAGACCAATCTGAAAGTCTGCCGCGACCAGTATGAGCTGGGAATGGAGCCGCTTGTCAATGTCCTGGAAGCCCAGACACAGTGGAGCAAATGCAGCAGCGACTACATAGAGGCCGTGGCGGACTACAGGCTGTCTTATGTCAAATATCTTAAATCCATAGGAAAGCTATAGAAACCATATTGTTTTTCTCATAAATTATCATCACTTTTGCATCTCAATTTCCAGCAATGATCTGCGACTTCAGGCTTAAAGTGTTCCATACCGTAGCGGTGAAGGGAAGTTTCACCGCCGCTGCGAAAGAGCTCGGTATCACCCAGCCGGCCGTCAGCAACCATATCTACGAGCTGGAAACTGCTGTCGGCGATTCTCTTTTCCACCGCAGCAGGACCGGTACGGTGCTTACCCAGAAAGGACAGATACTGTTTGACTACGCCGAAAGAATCCTGTATCTCTACCACTGCGCGGACATGGAGATAGTCCCCACCCAAAAAAGCGAGCGCAGACACCTGACCATAGCCTGTGTTCCTGAGGCGGCAAGATTCGTCATAAAGCCGTTGGCGGAATATTTTTCCAGAATACATCCCGGCGCGGATGTATCCATACTCGAGCGCAGCATGGAGGAATCCTCGGCAATGCTCAGGAAATCGGAGATAGATCTCGCCGTCACCGACACGCCGGACACGGCATCCGGAAGCACCGTATTCGTCACTGTTAATATCGCCGGAGCCTCAAGTCCCATGCGCACATTCTACATATCGAAATCCCAGAACCCCGCAGCCAATCCCGCCATAGAGGATTTCCTGCTCTGCTGCAAGACATTCAGATGACCAGAAACCGAAAAACAGCCCTGATTCTGCTGGCGGCCGCCGTACTCCTCTCCATAGCCGCCATAGCCCTCCAGCCCTCCCGTAAGACCGACGGCGGCAGGGATGTGGAGATACGGGAGGACTGCCTGTCCATCAACGCATTTCTCTCCAACGACATGTCCAGCATAGAGGACGCTGAAGAGCTGGACAGCTATATCGAGAAATTCATGAAACGCTGGGAAATAAAAGGCAGCAGCCTCGCCGTCATAAAGGACGGACACCTGATATACAGCAAGGGCTACGGCTGGGCCGATGAGGAGAACGGAGTCAGGATGTCACCAGGCAATATATTCCGCATCGCTTCCCTTTCCAAGCTCATCACAGCGACTGCCGTCATGCAGCTGTGTGAAAGAAAAGTGCTCAGCCTCGACGACAAGGTATTCGGACCTGACGGTATCCTGGACTGCCCGCAGTTCAGGACCTTCGGAGACCGCCGCATGAAGGACATCACAGTCGACCAGCTGCTGAGGCACCAGGCTGGATTCACGATGCACAGGGGCGACCCTCTCTTCACCACCAGGGAGATCATCATCTGGGAAAAACTGGACACGGTGCCGGACATGGACAGAGTCATAGAATATGTTCTCGGCGAGCGTCTCGGATATACTCCGGGAACAGGCTTCTGCTATTCCAATGTGGGATATCTCATATTGACCAAAGTCATAGAGGTATGCAGCGGCATGGACTACGAGGAATACTGCCAGGAGAACATACTCCGTCCTGCCGGCTGCTTCGACATGCACATGGCGCACAATCTGTACGAGGAAAGATATTCCAATGAAGTCCGTTACTACGAGACCCACGACGCAACTCCCGTACCTGCCTTCGACAACAGCGGAGACACCCTATGGCGCAGATACGGAGGCAGCAACATCGAAGGGCTGCTCGGCGCAGGAGGCTGGGTGGCATCCCCTTCCGAATTTGCGAGATTCGTAGCGTCCATCGACGGAGACCCGGTCATTCCGGATGTGTTGTCCGCATCAAGCGTAAGGAAGATGACGGAGAACCAGGTCCGTCCAATAGGCTGGGTAAGGGCCGGCAACGGCAGGGACTGGCTCAGGACCGGGACCCTTGCAGGCACCAGCGCTGTAGCCAAGAAGGAGGCCAACGGCTGCATCTGGATGTTCGTGACCAACACGAGCTCGTGGAAAGGTTCCCGGTTCACACGCTACATAGACAGGATGTACCGTACGGCATCCGCGAAAGTCCACACCTGGCCCAAACAGGATCTGTTCTCTATAATGTAGGTCCGGATTTTTATTTTCGTACTTTTTTCACTACATTTGTCTTTATCAACTTAAACTCTATCGCAATGAGAACAAAATCCTTCCTTCTTTCCGCTTTCGCCGCCATTACGGCGATTGCCGTCTCCTCATGTTCCTCCAATGAGAGCTACACCTCGCATATCCCGGCCGATGCCGGAATCGTAGTCGCATTTGACCTCGGCCAGATGCTTGAGAAAAGCGGCATATCCGACAACTCGTCCGCTCTGAATGTCATCGGATCATATATCAGCGAGTACGACAGCCAGACGCTGTCGGTTCTCGCCACAGACATACTCAAGGAGCCTCAGACATCCGGCATCGATGTCGGCTCGAGGGTATTCGTCTATACTCAGGACAACGCTTATTCCCTCGCAGGCACTGTCACAGTACTGTTCGGGATCAATGACAGGGACCTTCTCGCCGACAACATAGAGACCTTCATCTCGGAAGAGATATTCGACCGCTCCGGAGACTACTATTCCGCTGAGGACGGAAACGGTACCGTTATTCTCCTCTACAAGGACTACGGAGCTGTCTGCGCCTCCACGGACAATGAATACTGGGGCATAAACGACGCCCTCCGCACTCTCGATGTGGACAACGACATCACATCCGTGAACGCATTCGGAAAGATGGCCTCGTCCGATGCGGACATCTGGGGCATCTTCGAATTGAAAACACTCTTTGACAGATACCTGTACGACGAGCTGAATGTCAGTCCGTCCAAATTACCGGATTTCACAGGCGCATATGCATACGCTTCCGCAGTTTTCAAGGAAAGCAAGGCCGAGGGACGCTGCGGCTTCCTGTTCCCTTCCGATGAGCTCAAGAAAATCAAGGAAACCTATGGATACGCCAAAAAAATCAGCGGATCACACCTCAAATACCTCAACGGAGACGCCATGGCATTTCTTGTAGCCGGTATTGACTGGGAGAAGCTGTTGAGTTCGGATGCCACATCCCTCATACCCGGCATGGCCATAGCCGAGAACATGCTCTCCACACTGAAGGGTGAGATCAGTTTCTGTGTCAACAGCCTTGAGCTCGATTACTGGGGTAATCCCGAGACCATAGACGCCGTTTTCGCCGCGGATGCTTCCGACGGAGAGTTCCTCGGCGAGCTGAACGCCATCATAGGCGATGTGCGCACCGAGGGCGACAAGGCATATTCCTTCGAATATGACAACAACAAGAGCATCTATTACGGATTCGACAACGGAATGCTCTATGCCTCCACCTCATACGGTGACAAGGACGGTCTGGCAAAGAAGGGCAACAGCCTGTCTTCTTCCGAATACGCCTCCGCTGCGAAAGACGCATACATATACTTCGGAGTAAACATTCCCAGGTTCATACAGGTTATGGGCGATGAGCTTGACGACGAGGAGAGGCTGCTGATGAGCAAGCTCAAATATGCCGACATCTACGCAACCGACTACACCGACTACGCCGTCAATCTCTACTTCAACGGTTCGCAGAATCCTCTTGAAACAGCTGTCGCTCTGCTTGAAGAGGCTCTGAAGATGGAGCTTTAGCATGAAGCGCATTGAATTGTCAGGCGTTGTTCCCGAGGTCTTCAGGGATGCGGATGACCTGTCCTCAGGCATCTGGAACAAGCATGTCGTATTCAATAAAGGCAAGACATACATGATAGAGGCGGCTTCCGGAAAAGGGAAGTCGTCTCTTTGTTCTTATCTATACGGGATCAGGCACGACTACATAGGTACGATACTCTTCGACGGCACCGATGCGGCCACGCTGACCCGGACACAGTGGCGCTCGGTGAGACGCAGCTCGGCAAGCATGATGTTTCAGGACCTCGGCCTGTTCAACGAGCTGACGGTCATGGACAACATCATGATAAAGAACTCCATGTCCGGACAATTGACCAGGACGGAGATTCTCTCCATGCTGGAGGAACTCGGCATCGGCGCCAAGGCTCCGGTCAGACTGTCCGGACTCTCGTGGGGCGAGAAACAGAGAGTAGCCTTCATAAGGGCACTGGCCCAGCCGTTTGATTTTATAATACTCGATGAGCCCGTAAGCCACCTCGATATGGACAACGCGGAAGCGATGGCCGGCATACTGTCGTCCGAGATACGCAGAAGAGGAGCCGGGGCCATAGTGACCTCACTCGGATATACATTCCCGATAACATACGACGAAACAATAGCCCTGTAAGCTTATGAGACTTGTCTGGAAACTAATAATCAAGCATATCCGATTCTCACAGCTGGCCGGGTTCATACTTGCCAATGTAGCCGGAGTATCCATCTTCCTGCTCGGAGTACAGTTTTACCGGGATGTGTCTCCCCTGCTGTCCGGTTCCACATCCCTTATCGGAGATGACTATGTGATCATCTCCAAGAAAGTCAACACCATCAAATCCCTCAACGCCAGGAGAGGCAATGTATTCTCGCCCGAGGAGATCGAAGAGATCCGCAGACTGGAGTTCGTCGACGAGGTAGGCGCATTCCGCTCCGCCTCCTTCCAGCTCTACGGGGAAGTCTGCCTCGGAGAGACCAGCCTCGAACTCGGCACCGATATGTTCTTCGAGTCCGTACCTGACGGATTCGTCGACTGCGACATGGACAGATGGAGATACGAGGAAGGCCAGAGGACCGTACCCATCATCCTCCCCCGCAGCTATCTGGATCTGTACAACCTAGCGTTCGCACCGGCCCAGGGACTGCCACAGATAACTGAGGGCATGGCCGCCCGGATGACACTCATCCTGCATATATCCGGCAAGAAAGACGATGTGCTGACCGGCCGCCTCACAGGCTTTACCGACAGACTCAACACGATACTCGTCCCCGACTCTTTCCTCAAATACGCCAACTCCGTCTACGGATACAGCCCCGATGTTCCCCCTCTCAGGCTCATACTGAAAGTCAACAGCATATCCGACTCCGAGCTGACCTCGTTCATGTCCTCTAAAAATTATTATGTGGCCGAAGGCAGTGACAGCGCCAGCCGTGTCGCCGTATTCCTGAAAACCGCCGTATCCATAGTCTCTCTCGTGGGTCTGATTATCTGCGCCGTCTCCCTCTTTGTCCTGGTGCTCAGCACCTATCTCATCGTAGAGAAAAACCTCGCCATGCACGAGAATCTGCTCCGCATAGGCTGTTCTCCCCTGGACATGACAAAGCCATACATGGCAGTGACCGGTACGGCTAACCTGATAGCCTGCGCCTTATCGCTCGTCCTGGTGATCACGGCAAGGAGCATATACCTCGACAGACTGGCGGCATTTCTGAAAGGTCATCCCGCAGACGGACTTACAGAACTGTACGCAGTCGCCGCCGCTGTCCTCATATGCTCCACCGCAATAGCCGTCATAGCCGTCTACCGAAAGATATCCAGTATTTAAGGCGTCCGTTCTTGGCTTTTTAACCGAAAAAAGGTACCTTTGTTTTTTGTTTATAAAATTCCGGGTCTCAAATGCACAGAGTCGTTATATTCCTCATATCCGTCTTTTCCAGACTGCCCCTAAGCGTGCACTATGTATTCTCGGACTTCATAGCCTGGCTGCTGCAGCATGTGGTACACTACCGATACCCGACCGTCGTGACGAACATATCACGATCATTCCCCGAGCTGTCTTACAACGGAATAAAGGACATCACCGACAGTTTCTACCACAATCTCGGCGACACCATCGCAGAATCCTTCTGGGCCCTTACCGCATCTACGGAGGCCATCGGCCGCCAGGTACGCATAACCGGCCAGGACGACCTGAACAGAGCCATGGACCTCAACCGCAACGCCATCATAATGGTGGGCCATCTTGGCAACTGGGAGATTTTCACAGGGCTGCCGGACCTGCGGTCAAAATACGGCATAAATCTTGATAACAAGCAATTCGTATATGTTTACAAGAAGCCGCAGAGCAAGACTTTCGAAAAGGTCATAAGCCGGCTGAGGACAAGACACGGCTCATGCTCGATCATCGAGGCACACCAGATAGTCCGGCATATTGTAAAGCACCGCGAAGGCAGGGAGGCGTTCTTTTTCATCTGCGACCAGAACCCGGCGAAGGGCACGAGCCGTTTCGTAGCGGACTTCCTGAACCAGAAGACCTACATGATAGAGGGGCCGGAGTCAATAGCCGCGAGACTGGGCATGCCGGTACTGTACTGCGGCCTCATACGCCATGGCAGGAGAGACAACGAGGCTCATTTCAGACTCATCACCGAAAATGCAGCACAGTGTCCGGAAGGATATGTTACCTCCACATTCGCATCCCTGCTCGAACAGGACATAAAAGAACACAAAGGAACCTGGCTTTGGAGCCATAAAAGATGGAAAAAAAGAATATCATGAAACTGAGAATACTCACTACCCTGGCTTTGGCCGGGGCCATGGCCGTAAGCGCCAGCAGCCAGACTGTAATATACTCACTTCCCTCAACCACCATTCACCTTGAGGTGAAGGCAGTGTGCACCAGCTACACTCCCGGACCATACGCATCATTCGCCAAGAAATACCTCGGAATAGATGTGCCTCAGACGGAAAGTACCGAATACACCCTCAGCGACATCAGACTTACCCCCTATATCGAGGCGGACAGAAGCAGCAGCCATGTCCTCAACCTCGAGGGCATGTACAAAAAGATATCGCCCCTGACCTTCCTCGAGTTCTCATCACAGGGACTGATCATCCTCTCCGACGAGAACAAGGGACATGAGCATTACTGGAGATTCCCTACAACGGCCCCGGGGCATGACGAAGCGGCCTCGGAAGCCACATCGAACCTAACCTCCACCGAGACAGTACTGTACCGTACCGAACGCAAGGCAGACGGAGGATATGAGAAAGTCGCTTTCAGACAAAGTCAGGTTGTCGAGAAGAGCATTGAGAAAAAGGCCCAGGAGGCAGCCTCCACGATACTGCAGCTTCGCGAGCAGAGAATCAACATCATCACCGGCAATACCGACGCCACCTTCAGCGGTGACGCGCTCAGGGCCGCAGTAGAAGAAATCAACCGCATCGAAGAGCAGATGACAAGCCTGTTCACAGGATATACGGACATCTCGGTACAGGCCATGAGCTTCGATGTAGTTCCCGAGCCCGGCCCGGATGAGGACCTGGTCATCGCATTCAGACTCTCCGACACACAGGGCCTCCTACCTGCAGATGACATATCCGGCCGTCCCGTCGTCATGGAGATAACTCCCGAGCCCGTTCCCGTCGACACTACGGCAGCAGAGACCGATGCCATCCGCACGGATGTACGCGGCAGCGTTTTTTACCGCATACCGGAAATATGCACCGTCAGTCTCAGCGACGGTCAGCAGCTGCTGCTCAAGAGCCGCATGCCCATATACCAGAAAGGCCGCGAGCTGTCATTCCCCGTCAACATTTTAATTAAAAAATAATAAATTAACTGTATGACTATTGACAATTTAGATCCCAAATGCGTATGGAAGAACTTCTATGCGCTGACACAGATTCCCCGTCCATCCAAGAAAGAATGGAGGGCCGTGGATTTCATGGAGAATTTCGGAAAGAGCCTCGGACTGGAGACCATCCGTGACGAAGTAGGCAACATCATCATCCGCAAACCCGCCACACCCGGCATGGAGAACCGCAAGGGAGTCATCCTGCAGGGACATCTCGACATGGTGCCCCAGAACAACAACGACGTGCAGCATGACTGGGAGAAAGACCCCGTGGAGACTTATATCGACGGCGAGTGGGTAAAGGCCAAAGGCACCACTCTCGGAGCTGACAACGGTATCGGATGCGCCGTGGCCATGGCCATCCTCGAATCCAAGGACATCGCTCACGGTCCCGTAGAGGCCCTCTTCACCATCGACGAGGAGACCGGCATGACCGGAGCCCAGGCTCTCAAAGGCGGACTGCTCAAAGGCGACATCCTCATCAACATGGACTCCGAGACAGAGGGCGAGCTGTACGTAGGCTGCGCCGGAGGTCTGGACACCGACGCCGAGTTCAGCTTCAAGCCGGAGAATGTAAGCAAGGACACCGACCAGTACCGCATCATCATCAAAGGTCTGCGCGGAGGACACTCCGGCATGGAGATCAACGAGGGACGCGCCAACTCCAACAAACTGATGGCCCGTCTCCTCCTGCCCCTGCTGAGAGACTTCAAGGGCGAGCTCATCTCCATCGAGGGCGGCAACATGCGCAACGCCATACCCCGTGAGGCCCAGGCCGTCATCGCCCTGCCCGGGAAGAAGGCCGCAAAGGCTCTCAAGGCCGTCAACGCAGCCGTAGCCGACATAAAGCACGAATACGCTCCCATCGATCCCGGCCTTGAAGTGATTGTGGAGAAGACCAAAGGCTATAAGAAAATAATTCCTTCCGATGTGGCTCTCAATGCAGTGAAGGCCCTGCTGGCATGCCCCTGCAATGTGGACCGCATGAGCCTTGCCATCCCCGGTCTCGTAGAGACCTCCAACAACCTGGCCATTGTCAAGTCAGAAGGCAGGAAAATCAATGTCAAGACCCTTATGAGAGGCTCCAGCGACTCAGCCAAATATGCCCTGCGCGATGCCATCCAGAGCGCCCTCGAGCTTGGCGGAGCAAAAGTCAGGTTCTCCGGCGGATACTCCGGCTGGCAGCCCAATATGGATTCCGACATCCTCAAGACCATGAAGCAGACCTACCACAAGCTCTTCGGAAAGGAGCCTGAGGTGAAGGCCATCCACGCCGGACTTGAGTGCGGTATACTCTCCACTAACTACCCTCACTGGGACATGATCTCCTGCGGCCCCACCCTGATGTCTCCCCACTCTCCCGACGAGCGTCTGCTCATCCCCTCCGTGGAGAAGTTCTGGAACTTCATCAAGGAAGTGCTCAAGAATATTCCCGTGAAGTAATTTTGGTAATTAACGGATAATTACTAAATTTGCAGCCCTTTCCCGTAATAGGGAGAGGGCTTTTTAATTAATAATTTAATAATAATCAAGATGTTAAAACAGTACGAAACCGTTTTCATTGCAACTCCCGTTTTATCTGAGGAACAGATAAAGGAAGCGGTAGAAAAGTATCGCAGTTTCATCATCTCCGAAGGCGGTGAGATTGTGAACGACGAGGACTGGGGCCTGAGGAAACTGGCCTACCCCATCCAGAAGAAGACCACAGGGTTCTACCACCTGTTCGAGTTCAAGGCCGACTCACAGTTCATTGACAAACTCGAGACACAGTACCGCCGCGACGAGCGCATCATCCGTTTCCTGACTTTCGCAATGGACAAGGACTCTATCGCTTACTCTGAGCGCAGACGCAACAACAGAAAAGAAAACGCAGCGGCTCCCGCTGCAGAAAATACAGCAAAGGAGGAATAAAAGCCATGGCAGCAAATAACGAAATCAGATTTCTCAACCCTCCTACAGTAGAGGTAAAGAAGAAAAAATACTGCCGCTTCAAGAAAGCGCACATCAAATATGTGGACTACAAGGACGCAGAGTTCCTCAAGAGGTTCCTCAACGAGCAGGGAAAGATTCTTCCCCGCCGTCTGACCGGTACTTCCCTGAAGTTCCAGCGCAAAGTAGCCCAGGCAGTTAAACGTGCAAGGCATCTCGCCCTGCTCCCTTACGTAACAGACTTATTGAAATAAGGAGGACAGTGTATGGAAATCATTCTGAAACAGGACGTCGCCAATCTCGGGCATAAAGACGATATCGTAAAGGTAAAGAACGGCTACGCTGTCAACTACCTTATCCCCCAGGGCATGGCTATTCTCGCAACTGAGTCCGCAAAGAAGGTACTCGCAGAGAACATCCGCCAGAGAGCCCACAAGGAGGCCAAGATCCGTGAGGAGGCCAGCGCTCTTGCTGCCAAGATCAACGGTCTGACCGTAAAAGTTGCAGCCAAGATGAGCTCCAAGGGCAAGATTTTCGGTTCTGTGGGCAATATCCAGATTGCAGAGGCTATAGCAGCTCTCGGTGTGGAAGTTGACCGCCGCAACATCACCATCGCCGGCATGGACAACATCAAGGAAGCCGGTATCTACGACGCCAGCGCCAAGTTCTACAAGGACATCAAGGCTGACTTCAAGGTTGAGGTTGTAGGAGACGGCACCGAGGCCGCTGAGGCAGAGGCACCCGCTGCTGAGTAATCACTCTCTCATAGATAACAGAAAAAAAGGCGACCCGCAAAGGCCGCCTTTTTACATATCTCCACAACCGGTCTATACTACTCGGTCTTGTCGGAAGCACGACGGGAAGCGTATGTATCATCGATAGTTCCCAGTTCGGCATTGTACTGCTTCTTGCCGGCGGCAGCGTCATTGTAGGTACAGGGTCCGGATATACAGCCATCGGGGCAGACCATCATCTCGAGAAACTGCGCCGGAGCTTTCTTTGTCTTGGCATAGCTCTTGAGCAGGGCGATGCTCTTCTTGTCCATACCGGCGACCTTGAGGAAGTTGACATCCTCTCCGAGGAATGCCTGGACTGCACCTGCCACTCCGCCGCTCTGTCCGAAAGCATGAGCCTCCTTCACGGAAAGATACTCAACCTTGTAAGGCTCTACCTTATCGAAATCTATCTCGTAACCGGACAGCACGCTTCCAAGTTCCTCAAAAGTCATCACATAATCCACATTGGGATTCTCCTTGGCTTCCTTACGCTTGGCGATGCAGGGGCCGATGAACACCTGCTTTGCGTCAGGATATTTCTCCTTGACAATCTGAGCTGTATAGTACATAGGAGAGCCGGATGCCGACACAAAGGGAGCCATCTCGGGAATATGCTTTCTTACCAGCTGTATATATGACGGGCAGCAGCTTGTGGTCATGAAGGGCTGACCCTCTCCGAGCTTCTCCTTGAGTTCGACCGCCTCATTTGATACTGTCATCATTGCACCCTCAGCCACTTCCACTACTGCCGAGAAACCTATGGCCTTGATTGCTCCGTAGAGCTTCTCCTTGGTGGTATTGAACTGACCCAGGATTGAGGGGGCCACCATCGCCACTACGGGCTTTCCGTCCCAGATATTATTGAGGACATCGAATACCTGCGAAATTTCGAAGATAGCTCCGAAAGGACAGGCGTTCAAGCATTTACCGCAGTATATACACTTGCTCTCATCGATATGCTCCACTCCGTACTGGTCCTTGGATATAGCCTTCACGGGGCAGGCCTCCTCGCAGGGCACGGGCACATACACGATAGCGTGGTAAGGACAGCTCTGATAGCACTTACCGCAGTTGATGCAGAGATCGTGGTCTATCACAGCCTGACCATGACGCTTCTTGTCGTGAGATATGGCGCCCTTGGGACAGTTCATCGAGCAGTTCCGGGCCACACATCCGCGGCAGAGATTGGTAATCTCATAATTGGTCTTCACACAGGAGGAGCAGGCCTCGTCGATGACGCACATAATATTGTCCTTCTGCTCCCTCTCTCCGTTGATAGCCTTCCGTGCGTAGTCGGAGAGCGGAGTGAGCTCGTCTTTCTCATCACTCATGTCGTAACCCAGAAGCGGGAACATCTTGTACTTCCAGACAGCTCTTTCCTTATGGATACAGCATCTGCCGAGCACCTCGGAGTTCCTGGGACTGAGCTGGATGGGAAGCCTGTCTATATCCTGGCAGAGCCTGTCCTCTTTCCATTTATTAACCATCATCGCCAGCAGTTTGTGGCGCACAATCATCACATTGTTAGTAAATGCCATAATTCAGTTTTAAGTAGTTATGAAAATGCTGCAAAAGTATAAAAAGTTTTCTAACTAAGCGAACCTCCGAGACGGAAATACTTTTCCATGACCATCAATGCTATCAAACGCTCTCTGCGTGGGTCCGCAAACTGGGCGATATACTCCTGCGCGTGCCGGTTTATCTCCTCGGCCTCAGCCGGATGAGAGGCATAGTACTCCATCTTGTCTATAAGGTCGGAATAGTCAGGCCGTATCTCCACATAATGATAACCAGGGATGAGAGTTCCCTCCATGAACCATGTCTCATAGGTGGGACGCGGCATTACGGGAAGCGAATTGGATGACATCACCCACTTGAGATTGGTGGCCACATCGTTGCCCTCGATACAGGAAATGAACTTATAGTCGAGATGACGGCGGATGGATATCTTCGGCCGGATCCACTCGGGATGCTCCTTCTCCGCCGTATTGATGTTGCCCAGATCGCACTCCGGATGGTTGAAATACATCTCCATGAAACGGCGGCGGTGCGGCTGGTCCACATAGGACATACCTATCAGACGGTCCTGCTTCTCCCTGAACGGCACCGGATCATGTATGAAATGGAAATGCCTCATCATGTCTAAAGGCAGTACCACGGAGCAGGCATTGTCTCCTGCAATCGGACGGCTCTTGACAAAAGACGGAACCTTCGGTACTGTCGTGACATCCCCGTAAAGATACGAGGCCCTGACGCCCGAAGGAAAATATTTCAGATACCTCAGCGTATCGAACACATACCTTGAGCCTGCCCTGGTTCCGTTGAGCAGCACATGCGGCCTGACTTCCCTGACAGTTACGAACGGAGCTCCGGCGGAACTGAAACTCTCCGACATACGGTTGTAATAAGAGACCCTGCGGTCGACATACTCCTTTTCCAAGGGAAGCAGACGGTCATACTCTCTTAATACCTCGCGGTAACGGTTTTGGAAAAGGGGGGCGGCATACATATCCGCATAGCCCCTGATATAGAATGTAAGGGTGTGATACCCCGACGGCTTCGGCAGCTTCGGGTCCCTGTAGCCCCTGAGCACCAACGCCGGAAGGGTCTCCGACGGTCGCGGGACAGCGCAGCCTGGAACTGTCACGGTCATCTCCTTCCGCATCCTTCGGTAATCCCTGTGCGCCCTGAGCACTGCCTTCAGGAATGACAGTCTTCCCGTAATCAGATACAGGAGCCCGATCGCCCCGTCCACACACATACGGGAGAATATAATCCTTCCGCGTCTGCGCTGCGGAAGATTCTTGTACATCATCAGCAGATTGTTGCGGAAGTTGAGATACAGCTTCCCGGGAGAGTTGTTGGGCAGGGTTCCGCCGCCCACATGATATACTTTTGATGCGGGGTCCACCCATATTTCCCAACCCGAAAGCATGGCTCTCCAACACAGGTCTATCTCCTCCATGTGAGCGAAGAAAGCCTCATCCAGGCCGCCGAGCCGGTGCCACACCTCCGAGCGTATCATAAACGCCGCTCCGGAAGCCCAGAACACCTTGGCGGCAGAATCGTACTGTCCTGTATCCTTTTCCACCGTAGCCAGGATACGGCCTCTGCAATACGGAAAATACCACCGGTCCACGAAGCCGCCGGAGGCCCCTGCATGCTCGAAGAGACTGCGGTCACCGTAACTGAGAATCTTCGGAGCGCACACGGCGCAACGAGGATGCGTGTCCATGAACCTCTCAAGCTCATCGAGCCAGCCCGGAGTAACCTCCACATCCGAGTTGAGCAGCAGATAGCAGTCAAACCGCTGCCCGCTCCCGTATATCTCCGCAAAAGCCCTGTTGTATCCCCCTGTAAACCCATAATTGCGGTCCAGCACAATAAGCCTCACCCTGTCATGCCACTTTTCCCGCAGATATTCTACGGATCCGTCCTGCGAGCCGTTGTCCGCCACATAGAGCACATCATTCTCCGGCAGATATTCCAGGACTGAGGGTATGAATTTCTCCAGATATGCCTTCCCGTTCCAGTTAAGTATAACTACTGCTGTTGACATCTCCGTCGGTTTTTACAATACATCCTTAAGTAGCGGCAGGCGCACGGCATTGGAGCCTTTCAAAAGCACAGTACACCCGTTCAGAGGCCTGTGCTCCAACAGGGAGCGGGCATGATCCACATCGGAACAGAACTCAAAACGGCTGTCGGAAGCATCAGGAAAGCCGGCGGCGGCTTTCTCAAACTCTCCGCCTACAAATACCGCCCTCTCGCAGCCCTTCATGCCGGCGGCCATGGAAATCACCCTGCGGTGTTCCTGCAACGAGTCCTCTCCAAGCTCAAGCATCTGACCGAGAATAAGAACCTTATGACAGAAATGCGAAGCGGCGAAATTACCGAGCGAGGCCTTCATGCTCGAAGGATTGGCATTGTAGGTGTCCAGCACAAGCAGATTGCGGTCTGTCCTCTCCAACTGCGAGCGCAGGTTGGATGGCATGTATGCCTCCACAGCCGCAGCCGCTGCCTCCTCGGCTATCCCGAAATATTGCCCGACACACATGGCGGCCATCACATTCGGAGCATTGTAAGAGCCTATCAGATGAGTCCTCACCTGCACGCCGTCAGGAAGTTCCATGCGCAGATACGGTTCACTCTCCGTACCCGGCAGTACCTCTGCTCCGGAAGCGCCCACTCCATAACGGACAATCCGCAGGTCCGGTCTTTGGGCGGCCATGGCGCACAGGTCCGGATCATCTGCATTGAGAAATACCGTGTCACCGGTGCGCTGCAGGTAGTCATACAGCTCTCCCTTAGTCCTCTTTACTCCCTCGAACGAACCGAAGCCTTCCAAATGAGCCTTGCCGACATTGGTGACCAGACCGTAGTCTGGAAGCGCTATGGAAGCAAGCGCAGCAATCTCTCCCGGATGATTGGCCCCCATCTCTATCACGGCAGCCTCAGTGCCCTCCGTGATACGCAGCAGGGTAAGCGGTACCCCGATATGATTGTTGAGATTGCCTTCTGTGGCCGTAACCCTGTACTTCGAGGACAGCACGGCACACATGAGTTCCTTCGTAGTCGTCTTGCCGTTGGTTCCGGTCAGGCCTATGACCGGTATCCGGAATCTGGAACGGTGCATCCTCGCCAAAGTCTGAAGAGCCTCAAGAGTATCATCCACTACGATGAGCCTGTCTCCAGACAGTCCGCTATCCGCCGAGACGACAGCCCACGCCGCACCGGCCTCAAGCGCCGCAACTGCAAACTTATTACCGTCGAAATTGTCTCCCCTGAGAGCAAAGAACATCCGGCCCGGCTCTATTCTCCTGCTGTCAGTAGAGACTCCGCGGCTGGACAGAAACGCATCATACAGCCTGTTTTCCAAGTATTTCCCCATATTCTCAGCTATTTTCTGCCTGTTGAGCCGAAACCTCCGTCCCCTCTCTCGCTGCCGCTCAGCACCTCTGTCTCCTCCCACTCCACTCTCTCGTGGCGCGCCACCACCATCTGGGCGATGCGCTCTCCTGGATTTATCACAAACTCCTCGGAAGAGAGATTGACCAGTATGACCTTTATCTCACCACGGTAGTCCGCATCCACCGTCCCCGGAGTATTTACCAATGATATGCCGTGCTTGATGGCCAGACCGCTGCGCGGACGTATCTGGGCCTCATAGCCCTCGGGCAATTCTATATACAGTCCGGTGGGCACCAGGGCCCTCTGCAGCGGACCGAGCCTCAGGGGCTCCTCTATGTCGGCACGCAGATCCATGCCGGCCGAAAGGGGCGTGGAATATGAGGGCAGTCCGAAGTGTGACTTGTTCACTATTCTAACTTTCATGTCGCTTATGTCGTTTTAAGTATTTTTCCAATATATAAAGACCGGCCAGATAGACCAGTATGAGGCATGTCCGGACAGCTAAAGTCCAGCCGTGAGGAAGAGTATCCGGCACTGCCATGGCGATGGCGTACAGCACGAGCCCGAAGCCTATGATCATGAGTATCCGTCCCCATCGGTATGGGATAGGATAGTATCTGTTGCCGAGCAGCGTACTGAGCACGAGCATCACGAGATAGCTTGCGAAATGTCCCCAGGCGGCCGCATGATAGGAATACACCGGCAGGAAACGGATATTGATCACCGCCGTGACCACCAGACCCGCCGCCGTAATGTATATGGCAAACGATGAGCGGTCCGACAGTTTGTACCACATCGAGACATTGAACAGCATGCCCATCATCATATACGCCAGAAGCATCACGGGCACTATGTCCATGCCGGCACGGAAATCCCGGCCTACTATCAGCTCTATGACATCAAGGTAAAACACTACACCGAGGAATATCAGCATGCAGAACATGACGAAATACTCCATGACAGAGGCATACACCTTCTTGAAGTCTTTCTTACCGGTGTTGGAGAAAAAGAAGGGTTCGGCGGCAAAACGGAACATCTGCACGAACAGAGACATGATGACCGCCACCTTCACTCCTGCCTGATATATCCCCAGATCCGCCCTCCACAGGGCATCATCCACATTGAAGAAACGGAAGAGGATACGGTCCAGAAAATCGTTCATCACCCCCGGCAGACCTGCGACCATCAGAGGCAGGGAATAGCGCAGCATTCTTTTCAATGTCCTGCTGTCCGGCGACAGACGCAGACGAAGAAGGTCAGGCACAAACAGCAGCAGGCACACCACGCAGCTAACGACTATGGAAAATACAGGATACGAGAAATCCGGTTCCGCCGGAATCAGACCGGAAAGCAGGTTGTCCGGATGCGATGAAGCATAGCCGGGATACCACAGGAACAGCAGGAGGTTGGACCCGGCCTCGGTAAGTATCTTCAGGGTCTTGAAAGCGGCGAACCGCCAGGCCTTCGACTCACAGCGCAGCTTGGCGAAAAGTATGGCGGTTATACTGTCCGAGAGCAGAATCACTCCCATGTATATGTACAGGCTCCGGTATCCGGCATATCCCATCCGCACAGACAGATCACCGCCGAAAACAATCATCAGCAGCAGGAACACGGCCGACACTGCGGATACGGCCATAAGTGCTCCGGAAAACACCTTCCGCGGCTCATACCCCTCCTTATTGGCGAAACGGAAGCAGCCGGTCTCCAGACCGAGCGTCAGCAGCACCTGCAGCACGGCGATATAGGACATGAACTCCGTAAGCACACCATAGTCGGAAGTGGACAGCGTATAGGTGTACAGAGGCAGAAGCATGTAATTAAGAAAACGGGCCACGATCGTGCTGGTCCCGTAGATGGCCGTCTGCCCGGCGAGCTTTCCAAGTATCTGACGCATACCCATACCGCAGAACGATTATCAGTTTCTCAGTCCGTGCTCCCTGAATATCAGGAAACCGATATTGAACGAAGGATACCACTTGGTCCTCTCCCCTTTCTCATAGTACGCGCATGAAAGCGACACCGGGCCTATGGGAGACTGCCACACTATCGCCGCATTGCCCAGGAATCCTCCGCGGGGAAACACATCTGAATACTCATATCCGCCTTCCGCCGTCTGGACAATGGCGCGGTACGGCTGGAAATATCCGCCTGTAAGATGCAGGAATACCGTACCGGTGAACTTGATTATCGGAGACACGGTCAATCCGGCGTATATCGGTGCCCTGTATGCACCGAGCATCATTGTCTTGCTGTGTACTGTAGGCTGGAACGCGGGAGCTGTCATCATGGTGGAGGTATAGTCACTCAGATTGATAGGATTGGACACAGTGACATCCAGATTGTACCCAAGAGAGAACCAGCGTCCGAGATCGTAATAGTCCTCCAGATTGAGACGGACAAGGAAAGTATTGTTGACCGGATTCTCAGCCGGAACCGCACCGGGAAACATGGTACCGTCAAAATGTCTCTCATAGCTGAGTATATAGCGGAACTCCAGCAGCCTTCTCCTGCCCGAGGACGGATACATACTGTAATCCAGTGTCGTCTGCGCCATCTTCAGACGGGTAGTGAAATATGAGAGATAGGTCCTGTCCTTGACATCGTACTGGGTATAGTTCTCCGCAGGAAAATAGTCGTATCTGTTGATTCCTCCGGTAACTCCGAACTCCAGGAGTATACTGCTGTTGTAGGATATGGGAGTCCCCATGTTCAGCGTGAGATAATACTCGGTAGCACACTGATTGGACGCCAGCGACCTGGAGAAGAGGATCCCCTGGCTGCTTCCGAAATAATCAAAACGGTGGGCGTTCAGCATCACTTCATAGAGGAAAAGCGGCTTTATGCCTATGTGCTGACGGAAATACAGACCGGCTCCGGTAAAGAACTGGCCGATGTCCACATTGAAGGCGGCATTCCAGGGATGGCGGGAAAAATGGATATGCGACAGTCCCACATACCCCTGCATAAGGGACGATGAGGATATATTGCCTCCGACAGACAGGGACAGTGCATTCTTAGGCGTGGTCTGAAGACGCAGTACGAACAGGGAGTCACTGCCGAGTACCGCTGTCGGATAGAACGACTGCAGTGCATTGGTGGACAATATCCTGTAATAACCCCTCTTGGCGTGATTGAACGAGAAGGTGTCCTTCTTGTCGGTCACTGTGGCCGCGATATACCGCTTCTGCTCTTCCGTCAAAGGGCCCTGCACATCCACTGAGTCGAATTCCAGATTGAGGCACTTTTCCCTGAACGCGATACGCATCGAATCCACAGCCTCCTTGCTCCGCCGCCTGTCGACACGCAACAGGATGGAGTCCATCACGGACATGGCATTGTCGTAGCCTTTCCGCACCAATTCGTCTATCTTGTCGAATTCCAACAGGGAATAGTCATACACTCCGGATATCAGTATACCATCCTGCTCGGGAATATCATAGTCCGTATCCACTGTCATTATGGTTTCGAGCTGCTTGTACAGATCATCCTGATCAGCGCTGATAGGCTCTCCCCTCACGCACTTGGCTCCGATGATGAAATCCGGATGATACCTGTCCCGCATGATCTCCCATGGGAAATTGTTGTAGAACCCGCCGTCGAAAAGCAGCAGCGAGTCTATCTTTATCGGCTTGAAATAGGCTGGAAATGTCATTGAGGCCCTGATGGCCGAGCCGAGATCCCCGCTGTCCGAGACATACGGACGCTTGTGCATCACATCTGCGGATACACAGAAAAAAGGTATCATAAGACGGTCGAAATCATAGCCGGCCGCCGCGGAGGCATTGGCAAACATCTGCACAAAGGCGATATCCATGGGGAAAGGAGACACGAGGGATGTCGGCAGGGATATCTTGACCTTTCTGCGGCCGCGCTCGAGTTCCTTCTCGTCCCATTTCATATTGATGGTCACCATTGACGGAGTGGGATACCCCGAATACAGATAAGTGAAGAACTCCCTCTCTCCCTTTCCGGTATACCAGTCCTGAAATTCCTTTGTCTTCATCATCGCCGTCATGTCATCCGGCGACATGCCTATGGCATAAAGACCTCCGACGATGGAGCCGATGGATGTCCCCGAGATGTAATCTATAGGTATTCCGTTCTCTTCCAAAGCCTTAATCACTCCGATATGAGAAAGGCCCTTGGCTCCTCCACCGCTCAGCACCAGCCCGACAGACTGCCCTGAGGCCGGCACAAGCGACAGGATGAAAAATAAAACAAAAAAGTTTGAGATTTTTCGGAATACCATTACTATCTTTGTAAAATCACTCAAAGATACAGAAACATCGTTATGAAATCAAAATTTTTTATCTGGATGCTGGTAGGCGCATTTGCCGCGGCATCCTGCGACAACAGTAAAAACAACAACGGGGCTCCTCTGGATCCCAGTGACGGCAACGACACAACACAGCAGAACACACCCATGGACTCAACACTTGCATTCAACCCGGCCGATCTGCCGGAAGAGCCCGTCTTCGAGATTCTGACGACTCAGGGCTCCATCATCATCCAGCTCTACAAGGACACGCCGCTCCACAGAGACAACTTCGTCAAGCTCGCCTCAGAGCGCTACTATGACAGCCTGCTTTTCCACAGGGTCATCTACAATTTCATGATTCAGACCGGAGACCCCTACACCAAGGATCCCGACAAATCATCCCTCTACGGCACAGGCGGCCCCGGATACACCATTCCGGCCGAGATTCTGCCCAACCATACACACAAGAAAGGAGCGTTGGCAGCAGCCCGCCAGAGCGACCTCGTCAACCCCGACAAGGAATCCTCCGGCTCCCAGTTCTACATCGTACACAATGAGGAGGCATGCGCACAGCTCGACGGAGAATACACCGTATTCGGCGAGACACTCGAGGGACTGGATGTCATAGACCGCATCGCCTCAGTCCGCACGGACAACATGTCCCGTCCTCTGAACGACATAAGAATACTCAAGATAATGCCCGTCATCTGATGACGGGCTTACGCCATACTGCGGAAGCATGAAAGCAAAAAAAGAGTTCCGCATCTCACGACGCAGAACTCTCAATACTTAACTTAACCTAAAACTTAACCTATGAAAAAACTATCAATTATATACATTGCAAATCCCATGCCAGACTAATTGCTGCCGCCTACAAAATCCAAAGACTCAAGGCTGAATTCAAACGGCAGCGAGCTTTCGCTCCAATTAACTCCTCCATCCGTCGAGTAGAGCACACTTCCGGTAGCCCCGGTCGACGATACTACGGAGAATGCGCCTCTCTGGCCGTCCCTGAGAAACGAGACCGAGGTAATTACCCCGCCCGGATACATGTCCGCCGGAGAAAGCCGGCGGCTTGTGCTGAATCCGTCAGCCGAAATGTACATAGTCCCGTTCTCACCGCACACCCATACCTGACCGTCCCCGCAGACATCCATGGACAGCAGTCCGGCTCCATCGCTTTGAACAGAACGCCAGGAGCGTCCCTTGTCGGAAGAAAAAAGCACGCCCATGGCATTGGTTCCGGTAAGATATAGAGATGACGGGGAGACCGCACATATATCCGTAGGCACCTGAAGTGCATACGCGGCACCTACCTCATACTCGGACCAGGTGCGTCCTCCGTCCGGCGAATACTCAACCGCAACGCCGCCCGCAGAACTCTGTCCGCAGGCCCATATTTCCCCTGAAGCAGCCCTTGTCAGAGCTGAATAGGAGACAACAGCCTGGGATTCACGGCACACACTCCAGGAGCTACCGCCGTTTGTAGTCTTGATTATCATACATGTATCCGAGACTGCCGCCCACGCCGTATCGCTGTTCTGAGCGATAACAGCCGCAATGGAGACCGGAGGAAGTCCGCTTACTGAGTTACCCTGATTGGTCCAGGTCTGGCCTCCGTCGGCCGTATGCAGGAGCACGGTCCTGAGAGAGACCGTATCCGCCTCGCCGGCTATCCAGCAGGTCATGTCGTCCACAGCACACACATCGGTAAGCCTGACAGCCGGGATCATCGAAGTATTGCCCTGACGCACCCAGGTCCGACCGGCATCCGAAGTCCGCAGAACCGTTCCGTATCCGCTTTCCTCGCCTCCTGCCGCCCAACCGGTGACCATGATATCCAGCTGTGCATCACAGGCGGCCGTACCTCCGTCGGGTATTGTCACTTGCTGCATGACTTTGTAATATCCGTCCATGACAAAGCTGACACCCTGGAGGCCGTCAGGTATCCCCTCATACAGATAGGTGCCGTCATCACCTGTATAGACCGCCGAATCTCCGTACACCACGGCCACTCCCTTCATGGGCTGGCCCGTTGAAAGCATCGTCACCCGTCCGGTAAGACTGCCGGACCCGGCAACGGGCATCTTACAGCCCGCCGACGAGAGCAGAGCCACTGTAACGACTATGATGATTCCGAAAGATGTTCTTGTCATATTGAGGTAAATTAGCGCATATACTAAAAAAGCTGTGACCGAAATCTGCATTTCGACACAGCCTTTTGAATCTTGTGGAGAGCAAGGGAGTCGAACCCTTGACCTCCTGCTTGCAAGGCAGGCGCTCTAGCCAACTGAGCTAGCCCCCCGAAAAAAATTCAGCCCTGAAGCACTGAATGTAGTCCCGAGCGGACTTGAACCGCTGACCCCTACATTATCAGTGTAGTGCTCTAACCAACTGAGCTACGGGACTGTAATTGCACCCCGAAAGGTGCAACATATAATATAAAAAGACTAATTCCGAATGAGCCAGAGTCTTGGATCTCCAAAAAGG